>CAXBBA010000167.1:0-5595 GCA_963973805.1 uncultured Halieaceae bacterium
CCTTGCCGGGCAGAAAATTTCTGGCCCATCCCTGCCGCATAGCGCCCCATACTGACAATTTTTGTCATGCCAGCCCTGCTCAAGCGCCGGAAAAGCCGCTAAAATCACGCGCTTAGCGCGATTCAGGGGCTACTTCACCGTGTCCGCCAGCGCTATACTGGGCCGTCACAATGGGGACAAGAACGCATGAACGAACGCGTCAGCGGCAAACTTTCCGGTCTCGCGGGTCGCCTTGTTTTCGAGGGCTTGCTGGATGCGGAGCAGGCAACCAAGGCTCAGGCCTCCGCCGCCAGTGAGAGCATACCCTTCGTCCGCTACCTGGTGGACGAGGTAAAGGTCGACTCCCACCGCATCGCCGAGATCGCCTCGCAGGAGTTCGGTGCCCCGCGCTTCGACATCGGCGCCCTCGATCCGCAGTTCCTGCCCCACGGGCTGGTGGAACCGGATCTGGTCTCCAAGCACCACGCCCTGCCCCTGTACAGCCGCGGCAAGCGCCTGTTCATCGCCGTCTCGGACCCCACCAACCTCGCCGCCCTGGACGAGATCAAGTTCCACACGGGCCTGAACACCGAAGCCATCCTGGTGGACGAGAAGAGCCTGCAGAAGGCCATCGCAGCCTGGGCCGAGGCCCAGGATGACATCGGCGGCGGCCTGGACGATCTGGAGTCCGCGGAACTCGATGACATCGACGTCACGGCGGTCGATGAGGACGCGAATGCCGATGACGACGCCTCGGGCGTAGACGAGACACCCATCGTGCGCTTCGTCAACAAGGTGCTTGTGGACGCGATCAAGCAGGGCGCCTCGGACATCCACTTCGAACCCTACGAAAAAGATTACCGCGTACGTTTTCGTACCGACGGTGTGCTCCACGAGGTGGTGCGTCCGCCGCGGAACCTGGCTCCGCGCCTGTCCGCGCGCCTGAAGGTCATGTCCCAGATGGACATCTCGGAGCGCCGCGTCCCCCAGGATGGCCGTATCCAGATGAAGCTGTCGCGCAATCGCGCCATCGACTTCCGCGTCAACACGCTACCGACGCTCTTCGGCGAGAAGATCGTGCTGCGGATCCTCGACCCCACGAGTGCCCAGATGGGCATCGATGCCCTCGGTTACGACGAAGACCAGAAGGCCATGTACATGAAGGCCCTGAGCCAGCCCCAGGGCATGATTCTGGTCACGGGCCCCACGGGTTCGGGGAAGACCGTGTCGCTGTACACCGGCCTGAACATCCTCAACGAACCGGAGCGGAACATCTCCACGGCGGAGGATCCCGTGGAGATCAACCTGTCGGGCATCAACCAGGTGCATGTGAATGCCAAGGTGGGCCTGAACTTTGCCGAGGCCCTGCGCTCGTTCCTGCGCCAGGACCCGGACATCATCATGGTGGGGGAGATCCGGGACCTCGAGACCGCCGAGATCGCCATCAAGGCGGCGCAGACCGGTCACCTCGTGCTGTCCACCCTGCACACCAACAGCGCCGCCGAGACCATCACGCGCCTGCTGAACATGGGTGTGCCCGCCTTCAACGTCGCCACCTCCGTGAGCCTGATCATCGCCCAGCGCCTGGGTCGGCGCCTGTGCCGCGAGTGCTGTGTCCCTGCGGATGAGATCCCCCACGAGACCCTGCTCAAGGAAGGCTTCACGGAAGAGATGCTGAGCACCGCCACGATCATGAAGGCCGTGGGCTGCGACGCCTGTAAAGACGGGTACAAGGGACGCGTGGGCATCTACGAGGTGGTGCGCATCACGCCGGAGATCGCCAACCTCATCATGGCCGACGGCAACTCCCTGGAGATATCCCGCAAGGCGCGGGAACAGGGCTTCGCGGATCTGCGCACCTCCGCTCTGCGCAAATGCGCCCAGGGCCTGATTAGTCTTGAGGAAGCGAACCGCGTTACGATGGACTGAATAACGCAGCGCGCGACGAAGCATCGCGCGCACCGGGGACACCCGCGGCCCTCCGCCGCAGGCAGCCCCTTTGGACCCTACAGGAGACCAGACCGGGACCATGGCGACAACGGCGACCAGCGAACTGTTTATCTACAGCGGTACGGACAAGAACGGCCGCCAGACCAAGGGCGAAATCACCGCTTCGTCCCAGGCCATGGCGCGGGCCCAGCTGCGCCAGCGCGGCATCACGCCACGCTCCGTGCGACGCAAGCCCAAGCCGATGTTCGGCGCCCGCAAGAAGCCCATCAAGCCCGCGGACATCGCCATTTTCACGCGGCAGCTCGCCACCATGATGAAGGCCGGCGTGCCCCTGGTGCAGAGCTTCGACATCGTGGGAGACGGGCTGGAGAATCCCTCCATGAAGGAGCTCGTCAGCGACATCAAGAACGACGTGGCGTCGGGCGGTGGTCTGGAGCCATCCCTGGCGAAGTATCCGCGGCACTTCGACGAACTGTTCTGCTCCCTGGTGGGCGCCGGAGAGTCCGCCGGTACCCTCGAGGTGATGCTTGATCGCGTCGCGACCTACAAGGAAAAGACCGAGCAGCTCAAGGCCAAGATCAAGAAAGCCCTCACCTACCCCATCGCCGTTATCGTCGTCGCCCTGGTGGTGACGGGCATCCTGCTGGTGAAGGTAGTACCCCAGTTCGCAGAGACGTTCCAGAGCTTCGGCGCCGACCTGCCGGCCTTCACGCTGTTCGTGCTGCGCCTGTCGGACTTCATGCAGGCCTGGTGGTATATCATCCTCGGCGCAATCGTCGCCGCGGTGTACGCCTTCCGCGAGCTGCGCCTGCGTTCCAAACCCTTCGCAGAGGCCATCGACAAGCTCATGCTCAAGGCCCCGGTTTTCGGCGGCATCGTCCACGACGCCGTCGTCGCCCGTTTTTCCCGCACCCTGGCCACAACCTTCAATGCGGGTGTACCCCTCGTCGAAGCGCTGGAATCCACCGCGGGCGCCGCCGGCAACTCGGTGTACAGCAAGGCGATCCTGCGCATCCGCGACGACGTCACCACCGGTTCCACGCTCTACCAGTCCGTGAAGAGTACGGGACTGTTTCCGAACATGCTGCTGCAGATGATTTCCATCGGCGAGGAATCGGGGCAGCTCGACGAGATGCTGGACAAGGTCGCCTCGCACTACGAAGAGGCCGTGGACAACTCCGTGGACAGCCTCAGCTCCCTCATGGAACCGATGATCATGTCGACCCTGGGCATCCTCGTGGGCGGCCTGATGATCGCCATGTACCTGCCGATCTTCATGCTCGGCTCCGTGGTCTGATCCCCCGGCATCCGGCACACCGCATCCCATGAACGACGCTGATTCCCTGGGCGCCTTCCTCGCCGCGCATCCCCTGTACCTGTACACCCTGGTGACGCTGCTGGGCCTGATGGTGGGGAGCTTCCTCAACGTCGTGATCCTGCGCCTGCCGCGCATGCTCCAGCGCGAGTGGACCCGGGACTGCCGCGCCCACCTCGAACTTCCCGAGGCCGAGGAAGAGCCGCGCCTGACCCTCGCCTTCCCCGGCTCCCACTGCCCCGGCTGCAACGCGCCGATCCGGGCCTGGCAGAACATTCCGGTGCTGAGCTACCTGCTGCTGCGCGGTCGCTGCGCCAACTGCGCCATGAGCATCGGCTGGCGCTACCCCGCCACGGAAGCCATCACGGGCCTGGCCAGCCTGGTGGTCGCGATGCTGGTGCCCTTCGGGCCGGACCTGCTCGCGGCCCTGATCCTCACCTGGTGTCTTGTCGCCCTGGCGGGCATCGATATCGACACGCAGCTCCTGCCCGACAACATCACGCTGCCCCTGCTCTGGCTGGGCCTGCTCTACAACCTGTTCCTCGGCCCCGTGCCCCTCGCGGATGCGGTGATCGGCGCCGCCGCCGGTTACCTGCTGCTGTGGTCCGTGTACTGGCTGTTCCGCCTCGCCACCGGCAAGGAAGGCATGGGTTTCGGTGACTTCAAGCTTCTCGCGGCCCTTGGTGCCTGGCTGGGCTGGCAGAGCCTGCCCCTCATCGTGCTGCTGTCCTCGGTGGTGGGTGCGGTCATCGGTGTGCTGATGATCGTCCTGCGCGGCGGCGACCGGCACCAGCCCCTGCCCTTCGGCCCCTATCTGGCGATGGCGGGCTGGCTCACCCTGCTGTTCGGCGAGGAGCTGGCGCGCTTTATCGGCATCGCTCCATGAGTGCGTTGCGCGTCGGCATCACCGGCGGCATCGGCAGCGGTAAAACCGCCCTCACGGATCGCCTGGCCAGCCACGGCATCACCATCGTGGACGCGGACCTGGTCGCCCGGGAGGTCGTCGCGCCCGGCAGCGAGGCCCTCCGCCTGATCGCCGAACGCCACGGGGACGGTATTCTTCAGGATGATGGCGCCCTGGACCGCGCGGCCCTGCGGCGCATCGTGTTCGCCGATGACCGTGAGCGCCTCTGGCTGGAGTCCGTCACCCACCCCCGCATCGGCGCTCTCATGACCCAGCGCCTGGAGAGCAACACCCAGCCCTATGTGGTGCTAAGCTCTCCCCTGCTCCTCGAAGGCAGTCAGCGGGCGCTGGTGGAATACGTGGTGGTCGTGGATGTACCCGAGGAGGTACAACTGCGCCGGACCATGGCCCGGGACGACAACAACGAAGCACTGGTGAAATCCATCATGGCGGCGCAGCTGCCCCGGGAAGAACGCCTGCGCGGCGCCGACCGGGTGGTGGACAACAGCGCCAGTCTGGACGCGCTGATGCGCGAGGCGGATGCGCTGCACCGGGACCTGCTGGTCCTCGCCGCGGAGCGGAAAAAGGCCTAGGGCTATCGGTCGTCCCCTGGTGTCGGGGAACCGGCGCTGCGGAGCAGGCACTCCACAATCGGCGCATTGGCCCCGGGAAACTCGTAGTCGCCGAGTTCTCCACAGGGCACCCAGCGCATGGGCTGACCCTCGAGGGGCCGGGGATCACCGGTAAATTCGAGGACCTCCCGCACCTCCAGCAGCACCTGCTTGTCGGGATAATCGTGGCGGATGTCGAGCAGAGATTCGTGGCGCTGCACACGGACACCGAGCTCTTCGGCGATTTCCCGCCGCAGCGCCGCATCGATGGACTCCCCCGCCTCGACCTTGCCACCGGGGAACTCCCACAGTCCCCCCTGGTGAGCCCCGGCATGGCGCCGCGTCAGCAGCACCTCGCCGCGATCGTTCCGCAGTACGGCGACGGCGACGTGGACTCGCTCAGCTTCGGTACTCGGCATTGATGCGCACGTAGTCGTAGGAAAGATCCGAAGTCCAGACCGTTTCGCCGGCGTCACCGCGCCCGAGGTCGATGGCCATGACCAGGTCCCGGGACTGCATCGCCGCCTCCATGGCGGACTCGTCGTAGCTCGCCGCCCGCGCTCCCCCCGCCGCGATGGGCAGGCCGTTGAGGGAGACCTCGACACCACTCACGTCCAGGTCCTCGACCCCGGCGCGGCCGATCGCCGCGAGGATACGTCCCCAGTTCGGGTCCCCGGCAAACAGTGCCGTCTTGACCAGCGGGGAATGGGCGACGGTGAAAGCCACATCCAGGCATTCCGCCGCACTGCGACCACCGGTCACAGAGACCTCGACGAAGCGCGTGGCACCCTCCGCATCGCGCACCAGGCCCTGGGCCAGTTCTACGCAGAGACTGG
>CAXBBA010000168.1:0-5576 GCA_963973805.1 uncultured Halieaceae bacterium
CGTATCAAACTCATCGGCGAACATCAGCGAGAGGTGGTTCGCGGAATCCGGCGGGTTGTAGGGATTCAGAATCGGATCCAGCCCCGTATCCATGGCAATGGAGACGGAGGTATCCCTTTCGAGGGTGAGGTAGTAGGCACCGACGGACCAGCTCATGGGGCCATCGCTCAGGGAAGAAAGGCGCAGCTCGGCAGAGATGTCTTCCTGGGCCCGGGCCTGGTACTGGGTGCCGTCACAGGTGGTGGGACCGAAGGGGCCATACACCGAGGCGAAGGGTTGCTCCACCAGCACCTGGGGCGAAGGCAGCTGATAGCCCTGCTCCACGAGCGCGGATACGCTGCTGCGGCAGGCTTCCGTCAGCTCGAAGCGATAGAAGGTCGCGGCGGTGCTGTCAGCGATCCAGGCCTGATCGACGTCCGAGTAGAGAGCCCAGGCGGTGACATTCATGGTCTCGAAGTCCCAGCTGCCCTTGATGGAAAACTCCTTGGTCTCCTGGGTGCTTTCGGGCTCGATGTTGCCGATGAAGTCGTAGTTGTGGCTGTTCACGTCTTCATCGAAGTTGGGATCTCCCAGAGCCGCGGCAAACCCCGGCAGGTGGAATACCGGGTTGAAACTGAGGGCGGAGCCTTCGAAGTCCGCGTAGCGGATCTTCATGTCGATTTCGCTGGTTTCCGAAGGTTCCACGATGATGCGTCCGCCCAGCGTGAGGCTCTCCTGCGCATCCACGGTCGCGCCGCGCGCATTGGCTACGGGACTCGTATTGCGATAGAAGCCGTCGAAGTCCTTGTAATCCGCAAACACTGAGAATCCGCTGTTCTCCGTGAGGGGACCACCGGCGATGACCGTTCCCGTCAGCAGGTTCTCTTCGCCCGCGGTCACTTTCACGTCGCCGAAGAACTCATCCTCGGGCTTCACCGTCGAAAGCACCACCGCACCCGCGGCAGCGTTGCGGCCGTAGTAGGCACCCTGGGGCCCCTTGAGGATTTCCGCCTGCGTCAGCTTGCCGTGAATCTGGGCTATCTGCGCAGTGTTGGTCTTGAGAATACCGTCCACTACGAGGGCGATGTTGTTCTCCGCATCCCGGGCGCCGTTAACACCACGGATATTTACCTGCGTATCGCCCACCTCGGTGGTATTGGTCACGATCGTTACACCGGGAGTCAGGGCGACGACACGCTCGAACTCATTGATACCGGCGGTATCCAGATTGCTCTCCGTGAGCACCGTGACAGCAGCGGGCACATCCTGAAGACTCTCTTCTGCGCGACGCGCGGTCACGACAATTTCTTCAAGCATTCCTTCCTGGGCCTGCACCTGCATGACCAACGCCGGCAATGGCATCAGCAGCGCGGTGGACAGGGCGTTGACCAGCGGTTTTTTCAACATCTTCATAACGTTTCCTACTCCTGAGACCGTGATTGTTGTTTCTCTTTTGAACTGCGACCGTTCCCCCCGGAAGCATTCCAATTCATTTCCTTGAGCCGGCGCCAGAGCGTCGTCGCACTGATCCCCAGCTCCTGGCTTACAGCCGCCTTGTCTCCTCCAAGGCGGTCCATGGCGTCCGCGATGGCGCGGTACTCCTGGTCTTTCAGGCGCCCGACGCTGTCGACCGGACGCTGGCGCTCCGCGGCGAGCTCCGGGAGCACATCCGTGATGCTCAGGTCCGCGGGAAGCGCCCCCGCCGCAAGGTTCACGACCAGGCGCTCGCAGAAGTTCTGCAACTCCCGGACGTTGCCCGGCCAGCGATACGCTTCAAAGGGCGCGGCGAGGTAGTCCAGCAAGGCGTCCACGTTCACCGTCACCCCGTATTCCTTCGCGTAGCGCCCAAGATAGTGGGCCCCCAATGCAGCGATATCTTCCCGGCGCCCCCGAAGCGGCGGCAGGCTCAGCGTGAAAACGTTCAGGCGGTAGTACAGGTCATCCCGGAATTCACCCCGGTCCACCGCCTCCTGTAGGTCCACGTTGGTTGCGGCAATGATTTTGAAGTCCAGGGGAATCTCCCGCGTGCTTCCCACGGGACGGACCCGCCGCTCCTGCAACACGCGAAGCAGCTTCACCTGCTGGGGAAGGGGCATCTCCCCCCCCTCGTCGAGGTACAGCACGCCCCCATTGGCCTGCTCCACCAGCCCCATCCGTCCACCGCGGCGAGCACTGGTAAACGCACCGTCCACGTAGCCGAACAATTCACTCTCGAACAGCTCGTTGGGAATGCTGCCGCAGTTGATCGCCACGAGATTGCCCTTGCGGTAATTCGATGCGCGATGAATCTCCCGCGCGATATGCTCCTTGCCCGTGCCACTCTCGCCCTGCACGAGCACCGCCGCACTGCCCCGGGCATAGGTGCGCGCCAGCGTTGCGACGCGGGCCATGGTCGGTGAATGGATAACGAAGGGTGTGCGTTCCTCGCCGTCTTCGCTCACATCGACGCGCGTCTGGGCCCGGGCCAGGGCCTCGTCAAGCATGCGCCGGGCGGAGTCCTTGCTGTAGATCAGCACCGACGCCAGGCCGCGCTCCTCCGCAAGGTGGCAGACATAGCTTGGCCCCACCACCACATCCGCTTCGCCAGCCGCGACAACAGCGAGGAGCTGCTCCATTGCCTCATCCACGGTGCTGTATTGATGATGGCCGACTTCCTCGCCGGCAAGATCCAGCACCGCCGGGAATATGCGCGGAGACAATTCGGGCTGTGCCGCATAGGTGAACATTTGCACCCGCCGACCAATGCGCCGCGCTCGCGCAAGCGCCTCGACCACGTCGGCATCCGTGACCGGCTGGGCGATCACCGGCAGCTTTATCGTCTTGGCGAGGTATTGCGCGTTGGAGCCAGCGCTGGCGACCACGTCGGGATCGTGCTCCTGCACGAGGCGACGATAGTCCACGCTTCCCGACGCGAGGGATTCGACGATGACGACTTCCGCATCGTCCTCATACTCGGGAACGACTGCATTGATCAGCTCGCTGAACTTGCGATAGCCAATGAGCAGAATGCGGGCCCGGCGACTCATGGACGGGCCTCCAGCTGGCGATGCAGCTCTGCAATCGACACCACATCGGCATACTTGGCGTGCATGTCATGGAGGTTGGCGCGGTGGGCGTCCAGGTTCCTGTCCCCGACGGCCTCGCGCACCACCCAAACCGGATAGCCACACTGCAGGCCGTCCACCACCGTGGCGCGAACACAGCCGCTGGTGGTGAGCCCCCCGATCACGAGGGAATCGCAGCCCTGCTCTCGCAGCCACGCGTCCAGCTCTGTCTGGAAAAACCCGCTCGCAAAATGTTTCTCGATCAGGGCTTCGCCAGCCACCGGTGCCAACCGCTGGTCCACCTCGACGGCCTCACTGCCCCGGGACAGCATGTTCAGCGCCGGGATGCGGGCACGAAACACCTGCGCCTGGGACGGGTCGTCGTACACCACCGTGGTAAAGGCCACGGGCAGCTGACGGCGGCGAAACAGGGCCAGCGCCTCTGCGCAGGCGCTCACCACCGCATCACTTTCACTGCCCAGGGGGCTCTCCGGGTCCGTGAAAGCATTGATCATATCGATGAGCACGAGCGCCGGCCGGGACCCGAGAGGCTGTGCCTGGCGCTCGAGATCAGCCATGGCTCAGGCCCGACGCTCCTGGGGAAAGCGCGGAGTCTCCGGCGCGGGAAGATGGGTCTCCTCCAGGCAGCGCGCCTTGATCTCCTCGATGGTGCCGCCGCGATTGAAGAGCTCCAGCTCACCGCGTTCGCCCCGCATCTGCTCGCGCAGCGTTTTAGTGGCCTCGCCATCGACGGCGCCGGAATCATCGATCACCACACCGTAGCGCAGCGCGCCTTCGCGACTCACCAGGCGCCGACCCACATCCTGGCGCACCAATTCGGGATCCCGCTCGAGGGGATCCCCCCAGCCGCCACCGCCCCAGGTATTGAAGTACAGAAGATCACCCTCCTGCACTTTCACACCCTCGATTTTCGCCGGCAGCCATTCCTCGGAGCCGTCCTTGCGCACCAGCTTCTTCGTGGAACGCTGGCCTGTTTCACCGCCGAGCACGCCCCAGGGGTGCGTCAGCCAGCGTTCGTCGTGGATACCGATTTCGCCATCCGCGAGAAAACGGTAGGCGACGGAAAGGCCGTTGCCCCCGCGATGGAGACCCGCGCCACCGGAGTCGCAGATCGTCTCGTAGCGCTCTATGCGCAGCGGAAAATAGGACTCAATGAACTCATTGGGGACATTGGTAAAGCCCGGCCACAGGGAGTGGCCGTCCGGACCATCTCCGACGGGTCGGCCCGGGATTCCGCCGAATCCAATCTGGAACAGCTGGAACCAATCCCCGCTCTTGCCCGGGCGATGATCGTAGCCGGAGTAGAACAAGTGCGGGGAATCCGAGAAGCCCGCCGCGTTGAGCATCTGCTCGGGAGCGCCCATGCCGAGGAGCGCGCCCAGCAGGTCGAAGATGCGACCCAGGGCATGGGTACGACCGGACAGCGCAGCGGGAAAGCGCGGCTTGAGCAGCGTGCCTTCGGGTATGCGCACATCCACCAGGTCGTAGAATCCATCGTTGAACACAATCTGGGGATCCACCACGTTGATGGTGAAGGACCCGAAGAACATCTTGAACATGTCTTCATTGAGGAAAAAGTTGACGGAGCTCTGGGCCTGGGGATCCGTACCATCGAAGTCGAAGATCGCCGTACTGCCCTCGCGCCACATGCGACACTTGATGCGGTACGGGCCCATGCCCATGCCGTCGTCGCACAGATAGTCCTCGAACTCCCGGGGCTCTTCGGGGATAAACATCTCGATGATGTGCTTCATCGCGTCAAAGTTACGCTGCAGCATCACCTCCATGGTGGACACCAGGACGTCGTCGCCGAAGCGTTCTGCCATCTCCACGCAGCGCTTCGCCGCCGTATTACAGGCCGCCACCAGGGCATTGAGGTCAAAGCGGTTCCATTGCGGCGTGCGCACGTTGTGCAGGATCAGCTCAAGGAGATCCGACTGGAGCACCCCTTTCTTGTAGAGCTTCGTGGGAGGGATGCGAATACCCTCCTGGTAGATCGTCGTCGCTTCGATGGGGATGGACCCGGGCACCATGCCGCCGTTATCTGACATGTGACCGAACATGGCGGACCAGGCGATGTGCCGCCCGTCCTTGAACACCGGCACCAGCACAACCCAGTCGGGAAGGTGGGATACCGCCGCATTACACATGTAGGGATCGTTGGTGAGGATCACGTCCCCCTCTTCGATGTCCTCATCGTAGGCTTCCAGGAAAGGTCCGATGAAGGAGCCGAACTGGCCCACCACCATCTTTCCGTCCCGATTGGCGATCATGGGGAAACAGTCGCCCTGCTCCCGGATACCCGGTGACATGGCCGTGCGGAACAGTACCGCATCCATTTCTTCCCGCGCATTGCGCAGCGCATTCTCGATGATGTCGACGGTGACACCATCAACGGCCACGGGGTCCATCGGAGTCGTGTTGCTTTCGATAATTCTGGCAGTCATGACGTCGCCCTCATGCTTCGGGGTTGATAAGAAGGTTACCGACGACATCAACCGTCGCGGCGTAGCCTGGCAGTACCACCGTCGT
>CAXBBA010000169.1:0-5561 GCA_963973805.1 uncultured Halieaceae bacterium
GAAGGCCACCCAGAAGTGATCGTCGATCACATTCAACGCCACCTGACCGCGACACACAGAGCCCTTGATATAGGCCATGATCGTGAAGTGCGCCTCTTCCAGCATGAAACGGTAGCGCGCGTTCACGGGTAGCTGCTCGAAGGTGATAAAGGGGTTGGCGGCATCCACACCCTGGTACCCCGGCAGCTTTTCCACCGCATAGTCCGGTTCCAGAAACAGCTCGGTCCAGCGCTGCATGCGCCGGGAACTCAGGGCATAGGGCATATGGCGCTTGGCCAGGCGCGACAGGTGGCGCAGCTGCAGACGATAGTAGAAGCGGTTCACACCGGGGTCCGAATAGGGACGCCGTGTCGCAATAACGTCGATGGGCTGCCCGGGAGGCGTGCGGGATCGCACCAGCGTGTACCAGCCGGAAGTCTCGGGCAGGTCGTCAAAGTAGAGGCCGCCGATGAACAGATGCTCAAAAATGTAGCGGCTCATCAGCCGCTCGCGCTTGCTCGCGCCATTGAGGAACACCTCCCAGGCAGCCACCGCATCCTGCTCCGCAGCGGGGCGGGGCGCGACCGCAACGCCCGGCGCTCCATCCTCGATCCAGGCCTTCAGGGTCGCCCGGCGCTCGGGGTCCAGTCCTGGAAACCCGTAGGGCATTCCCTGGGCGGGGCGCTGCTCCCGGTACGCGTCCATTTCCCCGCCCTTGGGGCAGCTCTGGTCGCGGGCGAGGCTGAAATCAAAGCTGTCAGGTAACACGCCGGATGTGGGCGAGGGATTCGCCTCCTTGAGCACAAGCATGCGATGAAGCTGCCCGAACTCCGGCTCCCGGGCATCCAGCACCGAGTAGAAATCCTTCTTGCGCCATTCCTTAAGGGAGTCTGCATCGTCATAGAGACGCGTGAGATTCGCCCGAAGCAGCCGGCCCCCGTCGTAGACCTTTTTCTTGCTCGCGCCCCGGACCAGGCCAGCCCAGGCATCCATCTTGAGCTGACAGGGGGCGTCATAGCAGCCATGGCAGACCACGCAGCGCTCCTCGACGAGGGACTTTATCGCAGGCGGATAATCTCGCTCGAGGAGCTCATTCGCGATGCCCGGCGCGCTCGCCAGAAGCGCCAGCAGTACATAGCAGGGCACAACCCTCAGACAGAATTCAGGCAGATAGCCCCGAGACAAGCGCATGGCAGGATTCCGGAAACGGAAAGGAGTGGAAGCACGGTAACGGAGCTCCGGTACCGACTCAAGGGACGACGCCAGGCTCCTCCCATGTCTTGGATTTGCCTAAAACCCGGGAAATTCGGGTAATAGAGTTAAAGACTTCCCCGGGGAGCAACCACTATACTCGCGCTTAAACTTCTCCGAACACGGTTCTCCGATGCAGGCTTGCTGATTTTGCGCCAAGGACTCACATTCATGCTGCTCCTGCTACTGGCCGGGAGCACCGGGGCCGAGCCCATGCTCATCGCCCATGAGGGCGTCAGTTCATCGAAGCTGAGCCGCAATGAGGCACGCCTGCTGGTCACGCTACGGGTCATTACCTGGCCCGACAGCACCCCCCTGCGGGTGTTTGTCCTGCCCGACAACGACCCCCTGCACCAGGAGTTCGCCCGGTCCGTACTCGGAGTGTATGCCTTCCAGCTTCGCCGAGCCTGGGACCGTCAGCTGTTTTCGGGGACGGGGCAGGCGCCAGAGGTGGTCAACAGTGAATCAGAGATGCTGGAGCGCGTTGCAACCACGCCCGGCGCCATCGGCTACGTATCAGAGATTCCAGCGGGTGCGTCCGTGCAACTCGTCGAGGTGAAATAGCGGCATGCGAGACAGGTTTTTCAGGCAAACATGGGCTGCGCTGGCGCTGACGTTGCTCCCGCTCAGCATGGCCAGTGCTGCCACCTTTGACGATGGCAAACTCCAGGTCCATGGCTTCGCTGCCCAGGCAGCGGTGCTCACGGATCACAATTCCTTTTTCGGCGACAGCCAGGAACTGTCCCTGGATTTTCGCGAAGCTGGGATCAACGCGTCCTATCGCCCCAATTCCCGCCTGCGTTTCGCAGGCCAGCTGCTGTCGCGACGGGCGGGGGAACTCTACGACGGTACTCCGCGCATCGACTATGCCCTGGCATCCCTGACCCTTGCCGAGTCGTCCTCCTTTCGCAGCGAGCTGCGCGTGGGTCGAATCAAGAATGAAATGGGACTTTACAACGCTGCCCGCGACGTGCCGTTTACCCGACCGAGTATTTTCCTGCCCCAGAGTATCTATTTTGACGAGACCCGGGACGCGCTGATGTCCAGCGATGGCGCCACTCTGGCCTTCGATTTCATCGGAGACGCAGGCACGGTTTCCGGCAGCATAGGTCTGGGTCGCCCCCCGACCGACGCCAATACCGAGTGGACCCTTTTTGGCCTGGACCTGCCCGGTCGTCTGGAATCGGAGTACGACACCGTCAGCGCATCGCTGCGCTACCGCAGTCGCGACGAGAGTCTGCAACTGGCGCTTAGCCGCTGGGACAGCACCCTGCGCTACGAACCCGGCGCGGAGTTGGACCTGCCCGCCGGCGAAATAAACCTGGTTTTCAACATCGCCTCGCTGCAGTACGACTGGAACCGCTGGACCGCAACGGCGGAATACCTCTACCTGCCCCAGGAATTCAAGGATTTCGGGCCGCTGTTTCCCTTTGACGAGGCCACGGGCGAGAGCTGGTATCTGCAGGGCGAATATCGCCTCAACTCCCGCTTCACGCTGATGGGCCGCTTTGAACGCGGTTACTCAGACAACGATGATCGTGATGGTGTGCAGCAGTCCGCGGCCACCGGCGGCCTCATACCGCCCTTTGACTTCTTCGATCGTGGCGTGACCGCCGGCGTGACCTGGGACGTGAATCAACACCTCATGCTGCGCGCGGAGTACAGCCGTCGCGACGGCACCTATATTCTCAGCGCGCGGGAGAACCCTCTGTCGGAACTCGAACGCAAGTGGCACTATCTCGCTCTCCAGATCGCAGTACGGTTCTAAGGTCATGGCCGTGTCACCTCCCGGCTCGGGATTCCGCTCCGCCCCGCGCTACCTCAGCTTACGCTGGCAGACGGTTATCGCTCTGGCCTTCTCCCTCGCGCTCACGCAGACAATCGTCGGCACTTTCACCCACCGCCAGTCCGCCAACTATTTCACCGAGGAACAGCGGGTACAACAAATCCGCCAGGCTCAGGAGCTCCAGCAGCTGCTGATCCACAACGATCACGAACTGGCGGGCTTCAAAAATCTGCTCCCGGCCCTGGGTGCCCGCAGCAGTACTGGCAACCAGAGCTACGAAGACCTGCTGCGCCTTTCCCTCGAGAATGAAGGCAGCACCCTGGCGCTGGAATGGGATATCTCCGACGTTTTCCTCGCCAGCTGCGATGGTCGCCCCACCATCGCCTGGCCCCGGGGGCACACGCTGCCTCCCGTGATACAGGAGCGAATCTGCAACAGCGATCAACTTCAGGGCCGCCACTTCCAGACCCTTGCCTGCCAGGAAAGCTGCCTCCAGTACATTGCCACCCCCGTACTCTGGCAGGGGGACGATTCCAAGACGCTGATACTGGCCCGCTCCGTCGCCGACGCGCTGCTCACCTTCCAGAATATCAGCGAGTCGGACGTGGCCCTGGTCACAGAGCAGGACCTCAAGTCGACGGGACTGGAATTCAGCGCCGTCACGCAACGCCTCCTCAGCGTTCCCACGCTACGGGCAGTCGCCGCCCCCCTGTTCAAACAGAGCATCGAGAACTCCCCTGGCCAGTTGACCGTATCCCCGCCCGTGGAGGCGGAGGTCGGCGACCGACTCGTTCACGTATTCCGCGTCGACGGCATGGCCCCAGGCGTAAGCGCCCTGATCATCGACGATGCCACGGCAATCCGCGATGCTATCCGCCGCATCACCGTCGCATCCCTCGTCGCCGGCCTCGCGGGCTTTGTCCTCGCCGGCCTGCTGCTCGGATGGCTGCTCCACTACCCACTCAATCGCCTGACGCGCGTGGCTACGGCTCTGCCTCTGCTCGCGGACGGCGACTACGAGGCGCTGCGCGACGAGCTGCCCCGCGCGTCGGGCAACAACCTGGTCGAAGACGAGCTCGACTATCTTGCGTCCATGGCATCGCTCCTCGCGGACCGCATGGAGACCGTGGAGCGCAATCGCCACGAAGCCATGGTTCGCGTCGCCTGGCTAGCCAATCACGACCCCCTCACGCACACGCGGAACCGCACGCGACTCATGGAAGAGCTGGCCACCACGCTCGCCCACGCGCAGCGCTACGACCGCGATGGAGCCCTGCTGTTCCTCGACCTGGACCGTTTCAAGGAAGTGAACGACCTGAGCAGTCATCAGGTGGGAGACCGTTTGCTGGTGGCCATCGCCAACCGCCTCGAGAAAGTCCTCCGACCCAGTGACGTACTCGCACGGGTGGGAGGCGACGAGTTCGTGGTCCTCCTGCCGGAAGCCAGCCGGGAGGAAGCCCTGAGTTGCGCGAACCGCATACACAAGGCCGTGGTTGGGGAGCGCATTATCAACGGCAGCGTCACCCATCAATGCACCGCCAGCATCGGGATCGTGCTGTTCCCGGACGGGGACACGGGACCGGACGACCTGCTGATGCGCGCGGACCTTGCCATGTACCAGGCGAAGCAGGTGGGCCCTGGCTGTCACCACATCTTCGGTCCCGCGGATCTGGGCATCGGAGGCCTCAGCGAACGGGCGGTCTGGCGCAAACGCATAGAGCAGGCCCTCGAGCAGGATTTGCTCGTCTTCCATTACCAGCCTGTGGTGGATATCCGCACGGGTAAGCTATCTCACTACGAAGCCCTGCTGCGCATGCAGGCGGAGGATGAGCTGTATTATCCGGACCGCTTCATTCCCATCGCGGAGCAGACCGGTCAGATCAGCGACATCGATGCCTGGGTCCTGCGCCAGGCGATTCAGTTGCTGGCGAACGACGCGGTACCCCGTCTCGCGGTCAACCTGTCATCCCGCGCCCTGCGGCCGGGCTCGGTGCTGGACGATCTGCCCACGCTCCTCGAGCACCACAGGCTCGGAGCGGGCCGCCTGATTCTGGAGGTGACGGAAACCACGGCCATGCTCAGCCTCTCGGATGCCAGCAGTACCATGGGGCTGTTGCAGACCCACGGCGTGGAGATCGCGCTGGACGACTTCGGAAGTGGCTACGCGTCCTATGCGTATCTGCGCGAGCTTCCCGTCAGCCATGTGAAGATCGATGGCGCCTTTGTCCGCAATCTGCCCGGCAATACGGATGACCGCCTGTTCGTAAAATCCATCACGGATATGGCTCACACCCTGGGCAAGCAGGTGGTCGCCGAGTTCGTGGAGAACGACGCGGTGTATAGCATGCTCGCGGAACTGGGGGTGGACTTCGCCCAGGGTTACCATCTGGGCCGCCCCGAACCCACACCGAACGCAGGCCCCTGGCCCCCCGCCACGCTCCCTGACAATCCGGGCTGACGCAAAAGCGTTGCGTCGCCTTCCGGGGCAGTCCATGATTCCCGCTAAATCTTCCGGGAATGCCCACCAATGAAACTTGCCATCCTT
>CAXBBA010000170.1:0-5551 GCA_963973805.1 uncultured Halieaceae bacterium
TCACCGGGTTCGAACACGTCCAGTTCACGTTGCCTTCCGCTCATGGCTCGCTGCATGGTGCGGATGATATCGCCCCGCTCCCCCATGGTTCGCAGTGTCCGCTCCGCTTCTGGATGAAGCCTCCAGCCATTGGGCTGCCGCTCACTCGCCAGACCCATGCGCTGCAGACGCTGCAGCCGACCAATCAATAAAAGGCGCTGACGTTTCAGGTGTGGCTCACCAAGCTTTCGCATATCGAGAAAGCCGCCCTCTGCCTCGCGCTTCAGGGTACGATCCAGACCGGTCCAGCGTTCCTGTTCGACCTCCTGTTGCAGACTGTGCTGGATCTCCAGCTCGGTGCGCGGCCCCAGCCAACCGGTGGCCAGTTCACAGGCGCGTCGTCGCATGCCGTGGGCAATATAGTCACGCGAGATAATCAGGTCTTTGCCCTGGTCATCGCGGCCCCTCAAAACGATGTGAGTATGGGGGTTGTCGGTGTTCCAATGATCCACCGCCACCCAGTCCAGTTGCGTGCCCAGATCCTGCTCCATGCGTTGCATCAGGTCGCGGGTATAGCGGTGCAGGTCTTCCAGCTCCGCCGCTTCCTCGGGCGAGACGATGAAACGGAACTGGTGGCGATCCTTGCGGCCGCGCTGCTCGAAATCGGCGACGTCGGTATCGTCACTCAGGGCACTGTAGGCCCTGCCCTGCTTCCCGTCACGGCCCACGCCTTCACGCTCGATATAGCGCAGATGAGTGATGGTGGAACGCTTCCCCGCTTTGGAGAGGTTCACCAGCCGGGTCTTGATGGTGACGCGCCGGGCATTGGGCGCCAGGGACTGCCCGGCAAAGCGGGCGGCAACATGGCCACGGCCCAGTCGCGCCCCTGGACGACCTCCTGCCTTGCGGGTTCGGGACCCCGCCTTGCTGGCTTGCCTGATGACCGAGTTGATAAAGGTTTGGCCGCGATTTTTCGGTGCGTTGGGCCTGACCTTGAACTGCTCGCCCTCGTCATTGCGGCGCCGACTCACAGGGCAACTCCAGACAAGCTCATCGGGCATGAGAGTAAGTGGCACGTCGCGATGCCAGCACTCACGCTACCTTGACACTTTCTTAGGCACACTGCCCGACCCCAGCGCGTGCCGCGCCCACCCCATGTGCAGACTACCTTTTCGCGCGCACTGGTGCCGCGACCTTTTATCTTGCCCTGCATCTTTCCCTGCCCTATAAGCGCGGGGATACGATGCCCCGCCGACGCTGCAATGTGTGACAGCCGGTCGCCGGCGAGCGTCGGCCCCACAAATGGTGGAGGGTGCTCGGGGCAAGATATCTGCACAGGGGACTGCCGCATTCCGTACGGTACCAATGCACCGGTACGGCAACGGCAGGAATACGAAACGTGCACGGTGATTAACTGAACCCTGTGAACATTCACGACAATCACTCCAAGTCCAACCGTTGCGCCACGCCAATCACGTTTGCTCTATCGATCGGACCAAAATAGCGACTGTCAAAGGAAGCCGAATTGGTGGTGCTGAGCAGGAACAGTTCGCCTTCAACAAGCTGATGGCAGTGCGTCCAGGAAGGCAGTGGACGTGCCTGTGCATCAATGGGCAACACGTGGGCCACCGTTACGCCATCTATGCGCACGCGGCCACTCTCAATGCAAACATTCTGTGGTGCGACTGCACCGACACGTTTCAGCAATGGGACGTCCAGAGGCAAGTACCTGCGTTGATCTGCCAAAACCGCAACGTCATCAGGTAAATCAACCAACACAATACTATCCACCGGTATCGCATTTACGTCCGTACCAAGTGGTGTTATGTGATACCAGCCGATCGGCACACTGTCAGAGGCGTTGTAGACCACCCGTGCTTTTGACGGCGTGAATGCCGCCCAGACCAGTGCGACCAAACCGGCTGCTATTAGCACCAGGACCGTGACACACGCCAAGCGACGTGAACGGGAGTACACCGTAGTTCTCAGTGTCATTGCAGCACCCTCCCCGCCAACCAGGCTGCATGGCGGTCGGCGTCGTAATCGGGTAGCGGCTCTCGTGCGGCGAGGCGATTACTCAACAAGCGCCAATACGTCGGAGAGACGTCAGCAGGCTCAATACTCTGCGCCTCAATGGCATCGATCTGTGACAAGACGACACGCACATTTCGCTCGCCCTCGACGTTCAGCAGGATGTGTGCGCCGGGTCGCACTCCGCGCACCCGCTGCAGACCCTCTTCCGGTCGGCCGCTTTGCAAGACTATCAGTTGCCAACGTGTGGTGCCGTAGTCGTTCGACTCCCAACGGATGCGGCAAAATAGCTGCGCCGGGGGAAACACCGCGCAGCGTCGCCACCGATCAATCTGGTGAACCCGCAATGGGCAACCGAAGCGCAGGTACAGGTTGATATGTTGCTCGATGTAGAGCAGCGAGACGCGGGTCAAGGGTGCGTCGTCATTCGGCGCGGTGAATGCCCGAGGCGGCATCAACGGCAAGTTGTTCGTGGGTGACTCGTCCAGCATCATGCGCCCTCCTCCGGAAACTCGCGCTCCAGCAATGCACGCAGCAATTCCGCCACCGTGGTGTTCCGGGTGAAGGCCGACACCTTGATACGGGCGCGCATCGCCGGCGTCACATCCAGTGTCAATCGGGCGGTGTAGAGCTCTCCCTTTTGCACGGCGCTGGCATCGCCCTGGCGTATCCAAGCTTCGGCATTGGGATCGGTCGGCGGACGTGCGCCGATGGCAACGCGTTTGCCGCCTTTTCCACTCATGGCAACCTCCGCAACAGTTCATCGGTCAGGGCGCCAATCTCGCGCGCCGCCATGCTGTCCGGTGCGGTCTCCCGGGCCAGGCGACCTGCCGCCACACTGTCGGCAAAGACAATACGCTGGCACACCTCGGAGGCCAGTGCCGGGAAAGGTTGTTCATCCAAAGTGCCACGGGCTTCGCGGCCTATCACTGTGCGCACCACGCGCCGGTTGATCACAAAGGCCGCGGACAAGTATGGCCGGAACACCTGCGCCTCGCGGATCAACGCCACCATCTCGCCGCTGGCCCACAGATCGTAGGGACTGGGTTGCACTGGGATCAGCACCTGCTCTGCTGCCATCAGTGCGGAACGGGCAATGGCGGCAATGCGGGGCGGGCCATCGATAACGATGTGATCACAACGCCGGGCAAGCTCCGGCGCCTCCTGGTGCAGAGTTTCCCGGGGGAGCCCCACCGCGCTGAACAAACGGGGCAGCCCTAACTGGCTGCGCCGCTGCGTCCAGTCCAGGGCGGAGCCTTGGGGGTCGGCATCCAGCAGTATGACCTGTTGACCTCGCAGGGCGAGTTCACCCGCGATATGGGTGGCCAGCGTGGTCTTGCCCACACCACCCTTCTGGTTGAGCAGGGCGATGATCATGGTGCGACCGTCCCCGATGCATCGCACCGTTTGGGGAAACCTGTTCGACTTATCCACTGCCCCAAGGAGTAAGTAAATGTTAAATAAAGATATTGATTGTTAGGTAATACGTTAGAGAGAAACGCACACCGCGTGGTCATTGAGATGGCGGCGAATGCGTACGCCTGATGGCACGAGTCGCTTGCGCCTGATAGCACGAAGGCCCTTACGCCCGATAGCACGAGCCCGTTCACAGCTTGTCCCGCAGTTATCAACGTGTCATGCGCGGCACAGGCCGAAACACCAGAATTTCCGGCGAACCGGGTCGGCGCTCGATGGACAGCACATACCCCGGCAGCGACTGCCGCATAACCAACGCGCGCAGATCGCAGGCGAAGTCGCTGGGCCGGGCCAGGCTGCCCGACTTGCGGTGCAGATAGGGGAAATCGAATCGCCATCCCTCGGGCTGGCGGCCGCCGTGCTTGCGCACCAGGCGGTACAGCCAGCGCTCTATGCCGCCGGTCAGCCGGAAATACGCCGGGTCGATGGTCAGCACGAGGGCCTCGTCCAATACGCCAGCGAAGAACCAGTCCGCCAGGATCAGTTCGATGCCAAGCGGTCGTCCATGGACATCCGCGCATTCCTTCCACTCGTTGATCCACGAGAAGCGATGCAGGCGCCGCCCGGTGGTCTCGCGGATGGAGGTAACCACCGTGGTGGATTGCAGGCGATCCAGGGCAGCCCTCAGGCGTTGGTAGTCCCGCCGCGATGTGCCCCGTCCGATAAAGCGCAGGATCTCGTAGGGTGTGGCGCGCATTCGTCGTGACGGCCGGATACCTGCATCGCAGGCCTCGACAATCTGGCTGGCCGCCCAGATCAGAATATCGGCATCCCAGATGGTAGCGATACCGTGCGCTCCTGTGCCCTCCACCCGCACGGTGACCGGCCCGGAGTGGAAGTCGATGGGCACGGTGCGCCGCGACTTGGCCAGCGAGAAGAACGGATAGGCCATCAGGTCCTGGGCGTCGCGGATCGCCATCTCCCCCGGAAGGGCGCGGAACAAATCGAGCTGTTCCCGACCATTGCCCGGGCTTTTGGAGAGAACCATGGGTGGACGTACGTTCAGCGTTCATGGCGGCTGTCGCCGGCGTGGCGTTCGATATACTCGGGATCACAGGTCGCCTCGTAGCTGCGGGCGTCGGCCCAGGCATCCAGGTCACTCACCGCGTACATCACCCGACGGCCGAATTTGCGAAATCGCGGGCCACCACCAATGACACGTTGTTTTTCCAGCGTCCGTGGTGACAGGCGAAGATAGTCCGCCGCCTCATCGTTGGTGAGATAGCGGGAAGGAGGAACGGCTTGCTGCGTGGCAGCGGGGGCGGCAGAAGGCCGCAGTGGCGTGGGTCTCATGACAGGGTTCTCCATCGGTCTTGGTCGGTGGCCACGTTGTTGTGGCCGGATGGAGACAGTCTGGAGAAAGCGAGACTCCCTGCTCAGGGACGATCTGTGGGTGAACCGGAACGTCCCCCTTCAAGGGAAGGTGATACCAGCTTGCGGTAACCGCCCCGCATCAGGCCACGGCCGCGACGCACCAGGCGGCGCACCCGGGCACGGAGGGCACTGTCAGCATGCCATTCACGGGCAACGGTGGCCGCACCAAAAAGTACAGCGGCCACGGCGCGCAGGGACGCGCCTGCCAGAACACCGTCCAGGGCCTGCAGGGTGTGAAGCTCCAGCAGTTCGGTCGCCGAAGGACGGACACAAGCCATCGCGTTCGTCACCGTTTCGGTCACCAATTTTTCGGCTTCGTTGACCAGGTTGAGGCATGCAGATGCGCGCGCCGCGCAGACGTAGGCCATGCCCTCCCGCAGGCCGGGTGCAAGAGCCAGGCGCAGACAACTACCGGCCCAGCGTGTGGCCACCAACAACCGACGCCCGTCATGGACCAGGCGCTTGCGCCCGGGAAGCCGCCACAGGCCGAAGCCCTCGGCGTCGGGTGGCGGATCAAGATCGGGATGGAGTTGGATCATGCTGGCGTGATCGGGACACCACAGCGGTTGCGCGTCCCGCGCATCCAGGCCAGGATCTTCCAACAGGCGCAGCCCCCAGTGTGCCGCCGCATCGGCATGACGACGACGGTACGACCAGTCGCGCCGGTAGTCGGGGTGACGGCGCAGGTACT
>CAXBBA010000171.1:0-5542 GCA_963973805.1 uncultured Halieaceae bacterium
CGGCGTCGGTGCTGGCGGGGCTGGCTTCCCTGCCCGCCGCCGATGAAGACTGGGTGCTGGTGCACGATGGTGCCCGTCCCTGTCTGGACAGGATCAGCCTCGATGCGCTGATTCGCCGCGTAGGGGAAACCGGGGTCGGGGGGCTGCTGGCCGAGCCCGTAACCGATACCCTGAAGCAAGCCGACGCAGCACTGCGGGTGCAGTCCACGGTTCCCCGGGACGGCCTCTGGCGGGCACAGACGCCGCAGATGTTTCGCTTTGGAGAGTTGTACCGGGCGTTGGAACAAGCCCTTGGGGACGACGCGGACATCACGGACGAGGCGTCGGCGATGGAGCGCGCCGGGTATCCGGTGCAGCTGGTTGCCGGCAGCGCCGTCAACCTCAAGGTTACCCACGGGCCGGACCTGGCCCTTGCGGGTTACTATCTGGATGTCCTTGAAGATGGGGCGCGGGGAAGCGCCGGAGCAGGAGAGAAGAAATGATGCGCGTGGGACATGGCTTTGACGTCCACGCCTTTGGCGAACCCGATGCTGACGCTGCGATTACCCTCGGCGGCGTGATGATGCGCCACGAGCGGCCGTTGCTGGCCCACTCCGATGGGGATGTGCTGCTCCATGCGCTCTGCGATGCCCTCCTTGGCGCTATCGCCGCGGGTGATATCGGAGGGCATTTTCCCGACACGGAGCCCGCCAATGCCGGTATCGACAGCCGGGAGCTGCTGCGCCGCTGCGCCCAGCTGGTCACCGAGGCGGGCTATCGGGTAGGCAATATCGACAGCACCATCGTGGCCCAGGCGCCGCGTATGACCCCGCATATTCCCGCTATGCGCACGCACATCGCCGGAGACCTGGCGGTGCCCGAGAACTGCGTGAACGTGAAAGCCACGACCACGGAACGCCTGGGCTACACGGGCCGCGGTGAGGGCATCGCGGCGCACGCGGTCGTCCTGCTGGAGTCCCTGTGAATCGCTCTGCAGATATCGCCGGCATCGGCATGACCTCCCAGCGCACCCGGGAGCGCCTGGTGGCGCGCCTGCTGGAGCAGGGCATCAGCAACATCGCGGTGCTCGATGTCATGCGCAACATGCCCCGGCACCTGTTCCTGGACGAGGCGATGGCGCACCGCGCCTACGAAGACACGGCGCTGCCCATCGGTTATCAGCAGACCCTTTCCCAGCCCTACATCGTGGCGCGCATGACTGAGCTGCTGGTGCAGGGGCGGAAGCTGGGGCGAGTGCTCGAGATCGGCAGCGGCTCCGGCTACCAGAGCGCCATCCTGTCTCACCTCGTGGACGAGGTGTATGCGCTGGAGCGCATCAAACCCCTGCTCATGGCCGCGCGCAAGCGCATGCGCCAGCTCAAGATCCGCAACGTGCAGATGCGCCATGGGGACGGCTACGAGGGCTGGGCCTCCCAGGGTCCCTTCGATGGCATTCTGTCGGCGGCGGCGCCGGAACAGGTGCCGCCGGAGCTGTTGCAGCAGCTCGCCCCCGGCGGTCGCCTGGTCATGCCCGTGGGGGGGCGGGACCAGTCCCTGGTGGTCATTGAGCACACGGACTCCGGCTTCGAACGGCGGGACATCGAAGCGGTGCGTTTCGTGCCGCTTATTCCAGGCATCAGCAACTGAGACCGGTTATGACCGACAACGCCCCGAAGGAACGTAGCGAGCCACCCGCCGGGGTCCCATTGTTTCCCGGCGTGTTCCTGCGCGGCATGCTGATGGGGGCGGCGGATATCGTTCCCGGCGTTTCCGGCGGCACTATGGCCTTCATCACGGGCATCTACCAGCGCCTGATCACGGCCATCAGTTCCATCGGCCCCCGGCTTGTACTCCAGTGGCGCCGCGAGGGCTTCGCATCGGTCTGGGCGGCGGTGGACGGGCGTTTCCTGCTGACCCTGGTGTCGGGTATCGCGGTGAGCGTGTTCACGCTGGCGCGTCTTATTGCACTGTTGCTGGAAACCCAGCCGGTCCTCCTGTGGTCGTTCTTCTTTGGCTTGATCCTCGCCTCGGCACTGGTGCTCACGCGCCACGTGCAGCGCTGGCACGGGGGCACCGTCGCGGCGCTGCTGGCGGGTCTGGCGTTCGCTGCGATGATCGGCTTGTCTCCCGCTGTCAGCCTTCCCGTCGCGCCCGCGAGTTTCTTCGTGGCGGGCTTTATCGCCATCTGCGCCATGATTCTTCCGGGTATCTCCGGGAGCTTCGTACTCGTGCTGCTGGGGCTTTATCCCGCTGTGCTTGAGGCTATTCGCGGCTTTGACCTGATTCCCCTGGGGCTCTTCGCCGTCGGTGCCGCCTGTGGCCTGCTGGTGTTCAGCCGTGTGCTGCGCTGGCTGCTGGCGACCTACCACAGCACGACCCTCGCAACGCTGACGGGGTTTCTGTTCGGCTCGCTGCCCGTGGTGTGGCCATGGAAGCTGCCGACACCGGCCTCGGAGCTGCTGCATCCGGTCTGGCCATCGAGCTATGCGGCGGCGGGACTGGTGGCACCGTCATTGCTCTGGTGCCTGCTGCTCATGGGCCTGGGGGTAGGGGCGGTCTGGCTGCTTGAGAGCCGCTGGGGTGGTCTCGAACGCTGACATGGGGGGGGCTCTCACCGGCAATCGCTGCGCGGTGCTGGTCCTGCTGTTCCTGTTGCTCCCGGCCTGTGCCGCGCGACCACCGGCGCCGATCGAGGACCATACGCGGGGCGCGACGCCGCGCGGTGACCGCTACACGGTGCTGCGCGGCGATACGCTGTATTCGATCTCATTTCGCTATGGCCTGGATTTCCGGCGCCTGGCTTCGGCCAACAATATTGCGGCGCCCTACACGATCTATCCCGGCCAGACCCTGAAACTGGCCGAGGCGCCGGTGCGCGTTGCCAGGACCGACACGAAGTCCCGGAGCAGCAGTGCCCCGTCGTCCCCAGCCGGCTCCACGCGGAGCAGCAGCGCCCCGCCACCTACCACCACCCCGGGGAAAACCACGGTGAAGAAAGCTCCCGCCCCCAAGCCCCCCAGTACCGGGACAAGCAGCACGGCGCCCAAGGCCGACGGTTGGCGCTGGCCCGTGGCGGGGCGGGTGAGCCGCCGCTTTGACAGCGCGCTGCACAAGGGCATCGATATCAGTGGCGATCGCGGAACGGGGGTCGTCGCCACGGCGGCAGGCAAGGTGGTCTATGCGGGCACGGGTATCGCCGGCTATGGCTTGATGCTGATCCTGCGCCACGACGACGTCTATCTCAGTGCCTACGGGCACAACGATGAGCTGCTGGTGACCGAGGGCAATGAGGTCCGTGCGGGGCAGGCCATCGCCCGGCGCGGCAGTTCCGGCACGGACGCGGTGAAGCTGCATTTCGAGATCCGCCGCAACGGGCGGCCTGTGGATCCCCTGACGCTGTTGCCAGCGCGATAGGGCATTGCTTGTGTTGTGATCAATTCCTGAGCTAAGCTGACTCGTCCCAGCTCGCGGTACGCTGGTCGGACGGGGGGTTCGACTGGCCACTGGGCAACTACGGGACACTGACCCATGGGACGAACCAAGGGGTATTCCGGGGCCGGCGGCAATAACAATGAGTCGCTGACCGCCAAGCCGAAGCAGCGCCGGGCCGCAACCCTGGCCGAGAAGGCTTTGGCCAAAATGGCGGAGTCCGAGGCGGAAGAGCCGACGCTCGAAGCCGCGGGCGATGCGGCCGATACGGAAGACGAATCCCCGGACAGCGCAAAGAACGACTCCGTTCGAGGAGGTCGTAAAGAGACCACCCTCGATCCTACCCAGCTCTATCTCAATGAAATCGGTTTTGTGCCGCTGCTCACGGCGGACGAAGAGAAATACTACGCGCGCCTGACGCAGAAGGGTGACGAAGCGGCGCGCAAGCGCATGATCGAAAGCAATCTGCGCTTGGTGGTAAAAATCGCCCGGCGCTATCTGCACCGGGGATTGAGCCTCCTCGACCTGATCGAAGAGGGCAATCTCGGCCTGATGCGCGCCGTCGAAAAATTCGATCCGGAGCGGGGCTTCCGTTTCTCGACCTACGCCACCTGGTGGATTCGCCAGACCATCGAGCGCGCGATCATGAACCAGGCGCGCACGATTCGCCTGCCGATCCATGTGGTGAAGGACCTCAATGGTTGCCTGCGGGCCGCGCGGGAACTCACGCAGCAGCTCGACCATCAACCCACCACGGGGGAGATAGCCGACCGCGTCGACAAGTCAGCTCAGGAGGTATCGCGCCTCCTTGGGCTCAACGAGCGCATCAGTTCCGTGGACGCCCCGTTAGGGCCGGACAGTGACGCTTCGGTGGTGGAGACCATCGCGGATGACGTGGTGCGGGACCCGGCAGAGCAGCTCCAGGACGACCTGGTGCACGAGAGCATCGCCAACTGGCTGAACCAGTTGACGGATAAACAGCGGGAGGTGGTGGTGCGTCGCTTTGGTCTGCTGGGTTACAACACCTGCACGCTCGAAGAAGTGGGGCAGGAGATCGGCCTGACGCGGGAACGGGTGCGCCAGATTCAGGTGGAGGCGCTGAAACGTCTGCGCCGGGTGCTGGAACGTCAGGGACTTTCAGCGGACGCGCTACTGCAGCAGTAGCGCCTCCGGTGGGAGCTCAGAGCCTCAGCGCTCGAGCAGTGCCAGCTTGCCCGGCTTGCCGGCCCATTCCTCCGCGTCCGCCGGAGCATCCTTCATCTCGGTGATGTTCGGCCAGACTTCGGCCAGCTCGGCGTTCAGTTCGAGGAACACCTGCTGGTCGGCGGGGAGTTCATCTTCCGAGAAGATGGCATCGATGGGGCACTCGGGCTCGCAGAGGGCGCAGTCAATGCATTCGTCAGGGTGGATTACCAGGAAGTTGGGGCCTTCATAAAAACAGTCCACGGGGCACACTTCCACACAATCGGTGTGTTTGCACTTGATGCAGTCTTCGCCGACGACAAAGGTCATTCCACGACTTCCTATGATGATTTACGAAAAAGCTGGCAGCGCCGAAACCTGCGGGCGCCGGTAAACGCCTCGGGCGCGCAACATTGCCAGAGCGCGAAGTTTAGCGATATGCCTCGGGGAATTGAAGCGCGGCGTAATGTCGCAATCTTCCGGTTATTCGAGAAGGTCTCGCAGTTGATAAATTGTCTCAAGTGCCTGGCGGGGTGTCAGGGCGTCCGGGTCGCAGTTGCGTAGCGCCTCGAGCAGCGCCGCATTGGTGGGCTCCTGGAACAGATCCGCCTGGGGCATCGGCGCTGCTGTCGGGGCCGCGGTCTCACCGCGCGTCGCTTCCAGCTCCCGGAGCTTGTGGTCCGCTGCCGCCAGCACAGCCGCCGGTACACCCGCCAGCTTCGCCACCTGCAGGCCGAAGCTGCGGCTGGCAGGGCCCTCCTGGATGCGGTGCATGAACACCACGTGCTCCCGGTGCTCCACCGCGTCGAGGTGCACGTTGCGGACGGTGGACTGTTCGTCGGCGAGCACCGTCAGCTCGAAATAGTGCGTGGCAAACAGCGTGAAGGCCCGCAGTTCCCGGGCGAGGTGGCGCGCGGCGGCCCAGGCCAGGGACAGGCCATCAAAGGTGCTG
>CAXBBA010000172.1:0-5522 GCA_963973805.1 uncultured Halieaceae bacterium
ACCCATTGGCAGCAGGGCTCGCCATCCACCTTGGCCGCGATCGCCTGCAGGATCGGTTGCACCGCGGGCCACGCCTCGCGGGCCCCGCCGGGCATGATGGACGGGCCATGGCGTGCGCCTTCCTCGCCTCCGGATACTCCCGTGCCGATATAGTGCATGCCTCGGTCCGCCAGCCTTCGCGCCCGGCGGTCGCTGTCCGTGAACAGCGAGTTGCCTCCGTCGATGATGATGTCGCCGGTCTCCAGCAGTGGCATCAGATCGTCGATGATCTGGTCCACCGCATCTCCGGCACGAACCATGAGCATCACGTGGCGCGGTCGTTTGAGCTGGTCTACGAGTTCCTCGACGGACTGGGTGCCGATCACTGACGTTCCCGCTGCCGCTCCGGCCAGAAATTCTTCCGTGCGCGACGCGCTGCGGTTGTACACGGCGACGGTGAATCCCCGGTCGTTCATATTCAGGACCAGGTTCTGGCCCATGACGGCGAGGCCGATGAGGCCGATGTCTGCGGTGTGTGGCACGTGATGCTCCCGGGCTACGGTCAGGGTTCGAGGCTAGCAGACCTGTTGCACATTCACAGGTTTGCGAGGGATTGGAAAAAATCCGCTTCGACCGCCGCAGGGCGGGCCATCAGAGGCTCGAGGTAGCCGGCGATATCGCCGAACTCGATCAGCTTGGCGCTCACGCCCAGGCGCAGCGAATAGCAGGCGACGATATCGGCCACGGTGAAGCGTCCTCCAACCAGAAAACCTGATCGGGGGAGTTCATCGACCAACACAGCACATCGCAGCTTGAGCGCCTCGCCATGAATGGCGCGCAGCTCGGCGGGCATGATGCCGATGCCCGCGAGGGCGTACTCCACCAGTCGCAGTTCGAAGGACTCGGCGAACAGGGATAGCCAGCGCAGATAGGCGTAGCGGCAGGACTCCTTGGCGAACACCGCCAGGCCGGACTCGGGGAATGATTCTGCGAGATAGACGCAGCTTGCGGTGGACTCGGTCAGCACCTCGCCTTGCCAGCGTATCGCGGGGATGCTGGCGTAGGGGTTCAGCGCGAGATAGTCCTCACTGCGTTGATCCCCAAATTCCAGGTGGTGCTCCTGAATGCCGAGGCCCAGTTCGCGGGCAACCCAGCGGACCTTGCCGGAGCGGTCGTTAACGCTGAATCCGTAGAGATCCAGGGTGTTGGCGTTTGTCATGGGCGCTCTCCTGGTGACCGGGCATTGCGGCTCACCGACATGCGAGGAGCATCGAGTGTAACGCCGTTATCGTTACAGGTCGCCCAGCAACACCCGGTTCACGCTCTGGGGTGCCTCGTACATCACCCAGTGACCGGCATTGGGGATTACGTGGAAGTCGGCGCCGGGCTGAGCCTGCTGGAAAAGTTGTCGCCGCGCTTCGATCGCGCGAACCCCTCCCGCGGTTGCATCCTTCTGGCCCCAGATGCCCACCAGATGGCCGGGGATATGAGGCAGAAGCTCTGCCAGTCGATTGGTCGCCGCGAGGGAGCGACTGCGAAAACGATGGCGGCTCAGGTTATCGCCGTGGAGATGCACGGCGAGCTCGTCGATCGAGTCGATGTTGTACAACATGAGACGCCGCAGGTTCTCCCGGTGAATGTCCCGGGCCTCTTCGAAGCTGGCGTCGGCCGTGGGTAGGGGAAGCAGGTCCACCTGCACGTGTTGGGCAGCGATGCCGACGGCACCAATCAGGGTGCAGCGCTGGCAGCGTGAACCGGCTAGCGTCGCCAGTTCGCCGGCGATCATGGCGCCAAAGCTGAAGCCCGCGAGAGCAAATGGCTGATTGGCACCGGTGAGGGCATCGAAGCCGTCCAGCACAATGCGTGCAAAGTGCTCGATGCTGTAGGGCTCGGGCATTTCGCCGGATCGTCCCAGGCCCGGAAGGTCCAGGGTCCACACGTCGCGTTGCTGTCGTAGTGCATCGGCGTTGCGAATCCAGTGGTTCCACGAACCAAAGCCGCCGTGGAGCAGCAGTAGCGGCGCGGCGCGGGGGGGCTCGACAGCGGACCAGTGCTGCCAGAAGAGCCGTCCGCCCTCGTAGTCGCTATGACGAATTTCCGCCGTCGCGAGCGCTGCTTCGACCTGCTGCTCCTGTGGGTCCATCAGTCCTTGAGCAGTTCCAGAACGCTGGAGAAATCGCGCTGGCCGTTGCCGCCTTCCTGATGCGCGCGGTACAGCTCTCCCGCGAGCTGGCCCATGCGATTGGCCACGCCCGAGTCCTCGGCGATGGCCTGGGCGAGGCCCAGATCCTTGACCATCAGGTCCACCATGAAACCGGGTTTGTAATCGTTGCTGGCGGGAGCGCCCTCCATGACCCCGGGATAGGGGTTGTAGACTTCGAGGGACCAGTTGCGCCCGGAGCTGGCGAGCATGATCTCGGACAGCACCTTGGGGTCCAGGCCGTTGCGCACGCCCATCTCCAGCGCCTCGGTGGTGCCAATCATGTGGATCGCCAGCAGCATGTTGTTGCAGCCCTTGGCGACCTGCCCGGCACCGGGAGGGCCGGCGTGGAAGATGTTCTTGCCCATGTCCGCAAGAATCACTTTGGCTTTCTCAAAGGTCTCGGCGCTGCCGCCACACATGAATGCCAGGGTGCCCGCGGCGGCGGCGGCAACGCCACCGGAGACCGGCGCGTCCATGAAGCCGATGCCGAGTTTCGCGGCGGCTTCGCCGACTTCCCGCGATGTGGGGGCGTCGATGGTGCTGCAGTCCAGCACCGTGGTGCTGCTGTCGAGCTTCGCCAGCAGGCCATCGTCGCCGAGATAGACCGCCGCCACGTGCTTGCCCGCGGGCAGCATGGAAATCACATAGTCCACACCCTGCACCGCCTCGCTGGTGGAGGGGGCCACGGACGCGCCGGCCTGTTGAAGGTCCGCGCAGGCTTCGGGCATGAGGTCAAAGACCGTGACCGCATGGCCCGCGGCGACAAGATTCTTTGCCATGGGGCCGCCCATGTTACCCAGGCCGATAAAGGCTACCTTTGCCATATCTTTCTCCTTAGTCCAGGTCCGCGAGGGGGTTTACATCCCAGGGCTCGCTGAAGAAGTTGTCGAGCAGGTCCGCGGGGACGTCGCGGGAGCTGGCGAATTTCCATGCGGGCTTGCGGTCCTTGTCGATCAGCAGGGCGCGCACGCCTTCGGCAAATTCCGGGTAGCGCACAACCTGGGTCGCCAGGCGAAGCTCGGCCTGAAACACTTCCTTCAGGGAACTGTGGCGGGTCTCCCAGAGTTGCCGGTCAATCCACAGCGCGGCGAGCTTCGAGCCGTGGGCCAGGCTGTCGCGAGCCTTCGCAAGCCAGGGGTCATCCGTATCCTGCGTGGTGATGCGCTCGATCACTTCGTGCACGTTGTCGCCATCCATGAGCGCGTTGATGGTTTCCAGATGGGGTTCCACCTGGCCCGCGGGGCGGCTGCCCACGCTCTGCTCCGAGAAGGGGCGCAGCACATGGCGCACGAGGGCGTGATTGGTCTGCAGGTCCCCGCTCCAATTCTGCGCCAGCAATCCATCGATGACCGCCTGCTTGTGCTCGCTGGCGATAAAGCGATCCGCGAAGCCGATGAAGATGGCGTCCGCCGCGTTAATGGACGCGCCGGTCAGGGCGAGGAACTCGCCGCAGCGCCCCGGGGCGTGATTCAGGAACCAGCTGCCACCCACGTCGGGGAAGAGGGCAATGGTGATCTCGGGCATGGCGATGCGCGTGCGCTCCGTGACCACGCGGTGGGAGCAGCCCGCCATGACGCCAAGGCCTCCGCCCATGACGATGCCGTGACCCCAGCACACGATGGGTTTGGCGTAGGTGTGCAATGCGTAGTTCATGCGGTATTCGCGGGCAAAGAAGGCCTCGGCGTACTCGCAGGGTCCGCCGGGTTGCTCCACCGCCGACGCGTGCAGCGCCTGCACGTCACCACCGGCGCAGAAGGCTTTCTCCCCTGCGGCTTCGAGGAACACGGCAGCGACGCTGTCGTCCTCGGCCCAGGCATCCAGCTGCGCCTGCAGAAGGTCCACCATCTCCAGCGTCAGGGAGTTCAGGGTGCCTTCCACGTTCAGGGTGATGCGGCCGAGCTTGCGTTGACCGGCGCTCAGTTCGTCGAAGAGTACGGGGGCAGACATCAGGCGTTCTTCCATTCGGGTTGGCGTTTTTCGAGGAATGCGTTTACACCTTCGCGCTGGTCCTCGGTGCTGAACAGCTCCACAAATTTTGCACGCTCATCGACCAGACCCTGGGGAATCGTCGCATCGCGTGCGGTGTGGATGAGCTGCTTGCAGAAGGTCACGGCGATGGGGCTCTGCTGCGCCGCCTGTTCCGCCAGCGCCAGGGCACGGTCAAGGGACTCGCCGGTGGGCACGACTTCTTCCACCAGGCCAATCTCCCGGGCCTTTTCGGCCTTGATGCGTTCGCCGCAGAGGATCACGCGCTTCGCCCAGCCCTCGCCCACGAGCTGCGTCAGGCGCTGGGTGCCGCCGGCGCAGGGCAGCAGGCCAACTTTTGCTTCCGGCAGTGCCATCTGCGCCTGCTCTTCGGCGATGCGGATGTCACAGGCCATGGCGACTTCGAGTCCGCCACCCATGGCGAAACCGTTCACGGCAGCGATGGACACGCCGCGGAAGTCCGCCAGGGCTTCGAAGGCCTGACCGAAGAAGTCGCCCATTTCTGCTGCCACCTTCGGGTCACCGTCGGCAAACAGCTTGAGGTCCGCACCGGCGGAAAAGAACTTGTCGCCGGCGCCGGTGAGCACCAGGGCGTAGATCGATTTGTCGGCGTTGAGTTTCTCCACCAGGTCCCGCAGTGCGGGCAGGCTCTCGGTGTCCCAGGTGTTGGCGCCGGGATTGTCGATGGTCACCAGGGCCGTGTGGCCCCGGACTTCTACTTTGACTTTATCGGAAGTGCTTATGGTCATTTGATCATCTCCAGAGCGTCGTCCATCAAGAGTCGGCGAGACACGATGACGCGCATGATTTCGTTGGTTCCCTCAAGGATCTGGTGCACGCGGGTGTCGCGCACATGGCGTTCCATGGGGTATTCCTTGATGTAGCCGTAGCCGCCGAATAGTTGCAGGGCGTCGTTGCAGACCTTGAAGCCCACGTCGGTGGCAAAACGCTTGGCCATGGCACAGTAGGTCGTGGCCTGACCATCGCCGTTGTCGAGTTTGCTGGCGGCCAGGCGCACCATCTGACGCGCCGCCACCAGCTCCGTGAGCATGTCGGACAGCGTGAACTGCGTCGCCTGAAAGTCGGCGATGGATGCACCGAACTGCTTGCGCTCCTGCACGTACTCCACCGCTTCTTCCAGCGCCTGCTGGGCGGTGCCGATGCTGCAGGTGGCAATGTTGATGCGTCCGCCATCCAGGCCTTCCATGGCGATGGCAAAGCCCTGGCCTTCGGTGCCCAGGAGGTTCTCTCTGGGTACACGCACGTTGTCGAAGCTGATCATGCGCGTGGGCTGGGCCTTCCAGCCCATCTTCTCTTCGTTCTTGCCGTAGGAGATGCCCTCGGCATCGGCGGG
>CAXBBA010000173.1:0-5479 GCA_963973805.1 uncultured Halieaceae bacterium
GCTGGGCAGTGCCAGCGCCAGCTTCGGTGCGACTGCGGGAGCGCCGGTCCTGCGGGCTGCAGCTGCGAGTTCAAGCACTGGACGACTGGGTGCGACGACCATAGCGGTGCAACGTTATGAAAATGCCGGGGCTGCAGCCGTAACCGCTTTTTTCGGTGGCGACCTTACCTTTAGCCTCACCGATGTGTCAGCCACGCCCTCAGTATTCACCGGCATCGAAGTACAACTCGCTTTGTTCACCACTTCGTCGGGGTTTATCGATGTCGCGGACAGCTCTGATCGCTTTGCCATCTTTGACCTGTTCAGTTGGCAGGATCTACCGGGTGTTACGCCGATCTATGACTCCGGCATTGTGTCGTACACCACTTCTACTGATCCCGGCATGCCCATTTCATTGACCACCCCGGGCATTACAGTGAACCCCGGTGAATCATTCTTTGTACTGGCAAGATTGCTGGCTATTGGTGCAGAGGGCTCTACGGCCGATGCTTCGAACACGCTGGTTACCGGGCTGTTCGGCAGCATGGATCTGCAGAATCGCGAGCTACTCGGGGATGACAGCGGTATTGTCGCGATCCAGACCATTCAGACCGTTCCGCTGCCCGGAATCGCCGCGCTCCTGCTTCTGGGATTTGCCGGGCTTATGGGGCGTCGACTTGGTCGGCTAAGCCGGCGCTAATCCAAGTTTGCTGGTGGTAAGCACTAGCTTATAGCCGTATTGTCACGTGGACTTGAGTTTCGTCATCGAACCCTTGCCTGAGTACCCAACCTTTACAACCTCCGCGTTGTTTACGTAAACTGAAAGCATACCTTCTCGTTAAGCGGAAGGACCGACGGACTAGTCTGTTGTTACCCGCAGGGCTTTAAGAGCCACGTGTGGACTTCATATCATATTTGGAGTCACACATGGCCAAACGAAAACCTCTCCGCAACCTTCGTACGCAAGCATTTCAGCAACAGAACGGTCGCTGCTTCTACTGCAACCAGCCCATGTGGCTGGAATCTCACAACGAACTCACCTCTCGTTTTAATGTCACTCCCCGTCAAGCCAGGTGCTTACAGTGCACTGGAGAGCATCTCACTCCGTTCTCCCAAGGGGGGCCGTGCGACCGCAGCAACATCGTGGCGGCTTGTCACTACTGCAACAGGGCACGTCACTGGCGCGTTAAGAATCCGCGAAGCGCCCCTGCATTCAAAGAGCACGTTCGCAGGAGGATTCGCAAAGGCAAGTGGTTCGCGCCGCTGAGTTCTGTATGACGTGAAAACGATCGCCCTGGGCCCATCCTTGTACTGCATGCCCCCTTCCCGGACAACCGGTATGAAACGATCCTCATCAGACTTCACTATAGAAACGATGGGTTCTGGCGCATCAGAACAATGCCTCACTCACCCCCTATATCTGCTCGAATCTCCTCAACGAGAGCTTTCATTTCAGAGCGATAAAAAGGCGCCAAGGCATCGTATGTGAATGCACACCATCCGGCGGTATCTACATTCAGCGCATGGACGTTTCGCAGTGCGCGCCACGAACTCTCCTCAAGCATTCCCATTTCCCATTGAAACTGGAGATTCTCAAGTTGTTTGTGTCGCATGACGCAGCGGAGGAAATTCCGACCGAGGTCTACGTCACTCAACTCGCCCAGGACTTCCGGCGTGTACACAGTTTGTCGTGGGTCGAGTTGCGCGAAGTCACTACGAGCAAGCGCACCCAATCTCTTGAGGTACGGTTCATCGCCTAAAACCAACGCTGTTATCTCGAGGTTGTGGTCAGCTCTAGCTTGATACTGGGAGGCAATAGCGATGTCTTGAGACTGCTTCATTTGAAGCCCCACAAACACCAGGGACAGCACGACGGAGAAGAGCCCAACAACCTCCAGCCATTCTCGAAACTTTGCGAGCATCACGCTTTTTCCCATTGCAGCCAGCCTACGAGGATAGCTCAAGCGAAACGAAATGGGGTCTCCCACCCCTTCGCGGTGGCTGTCCCGGAGTCATTGGCCATATCACCACTCGGCGCTACCGATCAGATCCTCGGAAGCCACATGCCGGTGGTGGCGGCAAAAATACCCACTGCCATGTAGACGCTAAGGACGCTGAGCACCCCAGTGAACGCCCATTGCTCCGCCGATGAAACCGGGTGCTGCACGCGGAAGTACCACTCGAGCATGAACAGAGGGAGCAGGTACTGCGCGAAGAAGATAAAGTCTAGAGCCGGGCCGTTGAAGGTCGCAAAATCGATGCCGATCCCCCCAGTTAGCGCGACCCACGCCATCAAACCCACGCGAAAGAACCAGACGGCGCTCGCCACCATGAAGAGACGCAGGGCCCACCGGCGGTGCGTCGCGATTCGCCTGCCGATGGCGTGATAGAACGTGAGTGCAGAGAATACGAGAATCAGGATGCCATCACCAGAAATCGCTATGTGGCCGACCAGCCCACCCACCGTGCCGCGGGTCCAGACCATATAGAGTCCAGCAGTAGCGCTGAGCACGGCTGCAAGCACATAGCCGCGGCCCAGGATACGGTGGAAAGCAGGGTAGCGGGTTCGCAAGGCCGGCGGCAGCTGCAGCGGGCCGCCCCCGATCACTGCCACCGCTATCAACACATGGAATGCGGCCGCCAGATTCCCGAGCAGGTCTCCCTCGCGAAAACCGTTCGGTAGATGCAGTCCCGCAAGTCCATCGGCCCCATGAACTGCTATGGGCGGATAGAACACCGCCAGTATGTAGGCAACAAAGATCAGATGCCCCAGAAACGCCAGCGCGAACCAAGCGGTTACGGCATGCCGCAAAGCCTGTCGGGCCGTTGTCGCTGTCGAATTGCAGACGGGCGCTTGTGTGAGAGCCACGTTATTCATGATTGCCATTCCCCGTGCTGGTATGTGTGCCCAGTTTGCGCGGCAATCACGCACATCGGCCGGGTGGGGGGCATGCGCCTCCCCCTGAGGGTGGAGACCGGCGACGTCGCAGGTAACACCGCTGGCGGATGACAGTGCGTGGATGACTGCTCTACAGTGAACCCATGTCGCACACAACGGAATCTTCTTCGCCCCTGCTCGCCGGCCATGAGGCACCAACGGACGATCCCAGCGCGGGCGACCACGTCGCTCGCGGTCTCAGGCCTTGGGGCCGTTCCGGCGGCCCCTGGGTCTACGTCGTCGACACGTTGCTCGCGGCCCTTTCCTTCGCCCTGACCATCGCGATCTGGGCCAACCATCGCGCCACGCTCCCTGACCTGAGCGCCGACACGCGAACGTTCCTGCTCACCGTGGCCGTTGTCGCCAACTTCGCGCTTGTTCTGCGTCGTCGGTTCCCGGTGCAGGTGCATCTGCTGGTCGTTCTATGTTCGGCCGCAACCACCTTTGGCCCTCTCCAGCAGGCCATCTTTGCCATGGTGATCTCGCTGTACAGCCTTGGTCGTTACGCACCCGATGTTCGGATCAGTGTCCTTGGGATGCTGTTGGCCGTACTCGTGGTGACCGTTGATGTGTACGGCCTGGGGAACGGCCAGTTCGGGGTTACACAGCTGCTGTTGATTGCTGCGTTCTGGTACGCTGGCCGTCGCGTCAGATTTCGTGGCGAACATCTGCGTCTTCTAGAGGAGCGCGCGCGGTATCTTGAGCAGCGTCGACACAGTGAGGCGGTGCAGGCGGTTGCAGAGGAACGCAGTCGCATTGCCCGGGAACTGCACGACATCGTTGCGCATCAGTTAAGCCTGATGACCGTTCAGGCCGGTGCGGCCAAGACCGTGGCAACGTCTGATCCCCAGGCGGCATTGCATGCCATGGAAGCGGTGGAACACGCGGGCCGGCAGGCTCTTCAGGAGATGCGTCATCTTCTGCATGTGCTCCGCAGGGATGACGACGGCGGTGAACTCCTGCCACAGCCGGGATGTGCGGACCTGGATGCTCTCGCGGGCGAAGTCCGCGCCGCGGGTGTCGACGTCGAGTTATTGACTTCCGGGGATCTCACCGAGCTGCCCGCACGAGTCGATCTGACCACCTATCGCGTCATTCAAGAGGCGCTGACCAACGTGCTCAAACATGCCGGAGACAATGCAAACGTAACCATCACCGTCGTCCGTGGTGCCGATGGTGTGGAGCTTGGAATCACTGACAGCGGCCAGGGGGCCGGCGACACACCGGGGCGGGGGTATGGCATCGCCGGCATGCGCGAGCGCACAGCACTCCTCGGCGGCTGGTTAAAAGCCGCAGAACGCTCCGAGGGCGGTTTTGAAGTTCGCGCCTTCCTGCCCCTTGAGGGTTTGTCCGAATGAGCCTCAAGGTTGTCGTTGTCGACGACCAGGCGTTGGTACGACGCGGCTTTGCTATGGTCCTCGGATACCAGGACGACATCGACGTTGTGGATGAGGCCGGCACGGGCCTGGAGGCGATCGCCGCCGTGAAGAAGCACAGCCCCGACGTGGTCTTGATGGACATTCGCATGCCGGAACTCGACGGCCTGGAGGCAACGGAGCGGATTCTTGCAGAAACCGGCAATCAGACCCGGGTCATTGTGCTCACCACCTTTGATCCCGACGAATACATCTACCGAGCACTGCGCGCCGGCGCCAGCGGTTTCCTGCTGAAGGACATCCCACCCGAAGACCTTGTCACCGCTGTGCGCACCGTCGCCGATGGAGGCGCGTTGCTGGGCCCCGGGATCACTCGCCGACTGATTGCGCAGTTCGCGAGCCAGAGCCGCGTCAACACAACGCTGGCCCCACGGATTGATCGCCTGACGGGCCGGGAGCGCGAGGTTCTGCGCTGTATCAGCGCCGGGCTGAACAACCAGGAAATCGCCACGGAACTCGGTGTTGGTCCCGCTACTGTGAAGACCCACGTCTCGAGCGTCCTATCCAAACTGGGTTTGCGGGATCGCGCACAGGCCGTTGTTTTCGCCTATGAAAGTGGCGTGGCTACGGTGGGTACCGTTGAGGTGGGCCACTAAAAAGCCACCGTGTTTGTGGATCGACACGTTTGAACGAAAGGAAGCGCTAGTGATTTTCTCCAGAGTCAGTAACGAATTCTCCAGTCGCACTCTTCTGCTCCTTTTTCTTGAGTTTGTAGTTCTGGTGCTGGGGTTTTTCATCAGCTTGCAGGTCAATGAATGGCAGAACAACCGCGAAAACCGTGAGCTGGAACTGCAGTATCTCCTGAGGCTGGAGAGTGATTTTGAGAACAGCAGCGCCGCCCTCACGAACAACATCGCGAAGATGGAGTCTTCTCTGCAAAAACTGGAAGCCGGTTTATCCATGCTGGCAAACGACGAGCGCGACGAGGACGACTACCAGCGCATCTTTGAAGCTCTGCAAAGCTCGTCGATCATGGGCAGCTTCGAAATATTTTTTGGCGCCTATGAGGAACTGAAAGACACGGGATACATGCGCCTGATCGAGTCGACAGCTTTGAGAGAGAGCCTGATAGACGTACGGCAGGCGTATCTTCAGGTTTCAAAGTTCATCCCCATACGGAATCTGC
>CAXBBA010000174.1:0-5477 GCA_963973805.1 uncultured Halieaceae bacterium
GTGTTGTGGGCCTGGGCAATATCGGCTCCCTCGTTGCCAACATGGGCCTGGCCCTGGGCATGAAGGTCATCGGCTATGACCCGGCGATCAGTGTCGAGGCCGCCTGGCGCCTGTCCAGCGATGTCGAAAAAATGGACAACCTCACCAGCCTCTTCGGTCGCGCCGACTACATCAGCCTGCATCTGCCGGTTCTCGATGCCACCCGGGGGCTGATCAACGACACGCTCCTCGCGGCCGTGAAGCCCGAGCTGGTGCTGCTGAACTTTGCCCGGGGCGAGATCGTCGATAACGGGGCGGTGCTGCGGGCCCTGAACGAAGAGCGCCTTGCCTACTACGCGTCCGACTTCCCCGCCAACGATACCCTCGGGCACGAGAAGGTGCTGCAGATGCCGCACATCGGTGCCAGCACGGGGGAGGCGGAGGAAAACTGCGCGGTGATGGTGGCGGACCAGCTCATGGATTTTCTGGAGAACGGCAATATCCGTAACTCCGTGAACTTCCCCCACATCGTCCTGCCGCGGACCACGCCGGAGCGCCTGACCATCACCAACCGCAACGTGCCCAAGGTACTGAACCAGATCACGGGCATCATCGCCGACCACGATATCAACATCGTCGACATGCTGAACAAGAGCCGGGAAGCGGTGGCGTACAACATCATCGATCTCGAAGCCTGCCCCTGCAAGACTTCCCTGCAGGCCCTGGGGGCCATCGACGAGGTCGTCAATCTGCGGGTTCTCGGCTGCTAGCGGCGGCCCTGGCTCTGCTGTGCGCTGGCTGGTTGCTGCCGTCCTGGCTCTGCTACTCTGGGTCAGCGTGGCGGTGTTGGTGTTCGCCTATGCGCGCTGGTTTGCCCCGATGCTGGCTGCGGGCGCCTGATGCAGTAGCCCCTGCCAGCTTGTGAGAGGAATAGCCCCATGTTCAGAACTATCACGGCATTTTTGTCCGGCCTTGTCCTTGCCGCCTGCAGCGGTGGAAGTGACGGAGCAAAGGAAGCTCTCGCCGCTGTGGAGGCCGGTGCGGTACTGATCGATGTGCGCAGCGCCGAGGAGTACGCCGGGGGGCATCTTCCCGCTTCCCTGAACATTCCCCACCCGCAGATCGTGGCCGGTGTCGCGGATCTCGCCGTGGACAAGAGCACGCCCATCGTCCTCTATTGCCGCAGTGGCAACCGTTCCGGTATCGCCACGAAGAGTCTTGAGGACGCTGGCTACAGTAACGTGATGAATGCGGGCGCCTACGGTGCGCTGCAGACCGAGTGGAACGGGGCTCTCTGAGGCGTCAGCTCAGCGCGGCGTCCATGTCCGCCCGCAGGCTTCGCGCCGCAAGGATGTAGTGAATCGAAGACCAGGTCATGACCGGTGGCAGCACATACAGCATGGCGTAGCGCAGGGACTCGGAACCGAGCTCCGGCGCCAGCAGGTCACTGAGCATACCCACCACCCAGGGCCCGCCGCCCAGCCCGATGATATTGATGATGAGGAACAGGAGCGCCGATGCGGTCGCGCGCATGCGCGGGCTCACGAGGGCGTGAGTGGAAGCGATGGTGTTGCCCAGGTAAATCTGGAACAGCAGGCCCGGTATGATCGAAAGGGTCAGCGCGGTGTAGGGGTTGCCCACCTGGTAGATCGCGACCATAAAGGGAACGATGAGGAATCCCGCGAGGCCGGGAAGCCAGGCGTACCAGCGCCGGTCGCGAGTGGCGAGGCGATCCGCCAGAATGCCGCCGCCGAAAACACTGATTGCCCCCCCGATGCCGATGATGGCGGCCAACCAGGTGCCGAGCTCTCCCGTGGACATCTGGTGGCTGCGAATCATGAACGACGCGGTCCAGTTCGCCGTGGCATAGCCGCAGAAGGCGTTCAGGCCGGCACCCATTGCCATGTGCAGGAAGCTGCGGCGGGACCACAGAAGGCGCACAACGTCGCTGAAAGGGATCGCTGCCGTTGAGGTGGGCAGGGGATCGTGGAGGCCGCGGATCGGTTCCGCCAGGGTCAGGCGCAGGATAATCGCGAGGGCGACCCCGGGGATGCCCACCACCAGAAAGGCCATGCGCCAGCCGAAGAATTCGTTCAGCCATCCACCGGCGAGGAACCCGAAAAGAATACCGATGCTCACGCCCATGGAATAGAAGCCGATGGCCGTGGCGCGGCGATTTGGCGGAAAAATGTCCGAGATGATCGAGTGGGAAGGCGGGCTGCCGCCCGCCTCTCCGACGCCAACACCGATGCGGGCGAAGAGCAGGTGAGTAAAGTTCTGCACGTAGCCGCTGAGCGCGGTCATGAAGCTCCAGATGAACAGGGACAGCGCGACGATATTGCGGCGGTTCGCGCGGTCCGCCCAGCGGGCGATGGGGATGCCCGCGGTGACGTAGAAAACGGCGAAGGCAAAGCCCGTGAGCAGTCCCAGCTGACTGTCCGACAGATCCAGGTCTGCCTTGATGGACTCCTGCAGGATGGCCAGGAGTTGACGGTCGATAAAATTGAAACTGTAGACGATCGTCAGCAGCCCGAGCGCGTACCAGGTGGCCCGCCGGGTGGCATAGGGGTTGGGGACGGAATCTTCGTTGGGGGCCGCTTCGGCGCCCGGGCGCTCGACGGCAGGCGACGTCGGTTCAGGCGTCGTATCGTTCATGGGCTGGACTTATGATTTTTGTGTCAGCGCTATTTATACCCTGTTCGCGCACCCCTGGGGATGCGCGCGGGCAAAAAAAAATCCGCCGTTGCTCAGAAAGTGAACAGCTCGCGGAACTTCACCAGGTCTTCCCCGAGGCTGCCGTCCCCCGGCATCAGGCTCTCGAGCGCGGGGCTGCACTTCATCGTCAGGTCGTTCAGGGGAATGTGCTGATCCACGAAGATGGTCTCGAGATCGGGGTACAGTTCCCGCAATCCTTCCACCAGCTCCCCCGTCGCCATGGCGCGATGGGATAGATTGTAAACTTCCGAGGGCATGTCCCGCTTCACCATGCGCGCCAGCACCTCGACCAGCCGGTACAGGCTGATATGCGTCATGCTGTGCCCCGGATCGCCATGGATCGCAACGCGTCGTGTGAAGTGGGCATCGAAGATCATCTGGTTCACCAGGGTCTCAAAACGCAGATTCTTGGAGTAGCCGTACACGTTCGCGCAGCGCACCAGCTGCACCGGGATCTTCTCCATCAGGCGCAGCACATGGTCTTCGCCACGCATCTTTGACAGGCCGTAGAAACTGCTGGGCACCCTCGGCGCGTCCGTATCCTGGATATCGCCCTGGCCATAGACCCCCTGGGAGCTGAGATAGATGAAACGGCCGATGTCGGACTCTTCGGCCGCATAGACCACCTCCGCCGTACCCCAGTGATTGGTCTGCTCGAAGTCGTGGGCATTCTGGTCCGCGAAGGGAGCCTCTACCTTGGCCGCGAGGTGGATGACGATGTCCATGCCTTCCATGGCACGGCGCAGGCTGCGCGAATCCAGAATATCTGCCTGGATAAAGCGCACGTTGTTCCCGGGGACCTTGCGCAGACCGGTGAAGAGGTTGTAGTTGCCCTTGCACAGGTTGTCGTAGACCAGAATGTCTGTGATGGAGGGCTCTGCGGACAGGCGATACACCAGCTCATTGCCGATGTAGCCGGCGCCGCCGGTAATCAATACTTTCATGCTTCTCTCGGTATCAGTTGCCGCCGGAAACCAGCGTTGTGTTCAGGCCGCACTCGGTCTTGTTCATGCCGAACCAGCGCGCGTTGCGTGCGTTGCCATCGCCGACGGCGCGGGTGGTGCACGGCTCGCAGCCGATGCTGAGGTAGCCGTCCGCTTCCATGGGGTGCTCGGGCAGATCGTAGAGCTTGCGGTAGTAGTAGACCATGCGGGAGTCCCACTCCAGCATGGGGTGGTAGCGCAGGCAGCCGAACTGCGCCGGCTCCTCTTCGCTCATCGAAGCGCGCACGGCGCTCTGGTCGCCGCGCACGCCGTTGATCCAGATGTCGCGATCCCGCAGCACCGGCTCCAGGGGCTGGACCTTGTTCAGATAGCAGCAGTGGTCCGGGTCCGAGGCATAGAGAAAACGCCCGGAGCGATCCATCTGCTTGATCTTGGGAACCTCGGGGCGCAGGGGGATGACGCGCAGGTTCAGGCGGTCTGCCAGCTCCTCCGCGAAGCGAATCGTCTGGGGAAACAGAAAACCCGTGTTGGTGTAGTAGACCGGGATGTCGCGGTCAACGCGACTGATCATGTGTAGTAGAGGCAGGCTCTGGGACTGGAAGGAGCTGGTGGTAAACACCCGCTTGCCCTCGTCCAGATAGCCGTGGAGGCGCTCAACGATCTGCTCCGACCGCGCCTCCAGATCCTTGCTGTCCAGTAGTGCAACCACAATGGTGTCCTGTCCTAAAAGTCGGGCAGTCTACGGCGCTTGGGCGTCTGGGCATAAGACAAGTTTGTTTAATGCTAATGCCCTGCAGGAATATTGCGCGGCGATTCCTCCGGATTTGTGTGCGACGCCTCACATCCCCCGGCACCGGAACGCTGCGCCCGGGGGGCGCTGGCTATACTGCGGAGCCTTTGCAAAGGCCCAGATAAGAAAATGTTTGAAAGCTATCAGGATATATTTTCGAAGCGGGCCGACAGTTATCACGCGGCCATGGAGGCCTGCCCGGACGCGCGGGCCGAGGAGTTCGAGCACGCGGTGCGTGCCCTGGCTCTGGATCCCCATGGGCTTATCTGCGACGTACCCGCTGGCGGCGGCTACCTGCGCGACTATGTGCCGGTGCCGGCGGAATTCACCTTCGTCGAGACCAGCTCCTACTTCGCCGAGCGCTGCCCCCGAGGGGAGGGCTGCCGGGTCGTGAGGGCAGTCTGGAAAGCCTGCCCCTCGCCACGGATTCCACGGACTATGCCCTGAGTCTCGCCGCGTTCCATCACGTACCGGACAAGGAGGCCACACTCCGGGAGTTTGCCCGAGTGGTCCGGCCCGGCGGTCGCGTCGTCGTGGCCGACGTCGAGGAGGGGACGGGCACAGGCCGTTTCCTCAATGAGTTTGTCGACGAATTCAATTCCATGGGTCACGAAGGGCGCTTCCTCGACGAGGATTTCTACGGGGCGTTCTCTTCTGCGGGCCTGAAGCTGAGAGAAGTGCGCCGCCCCGACCTGCGCTGGCGCTTTGGCGATGAGATCGAAATGGCCTCTTTTTGTCGCCGCCTGTTTGGCCTGGATCTGGCGACGGATGGCGACGTCATTGACGGCATTCGGAAGCATCTGGGGTACGCGAAGGATGGAGCCGGAGTCGCGATGGAGTGGCAGTTGTCCTACGCTGTTGCTGATCTCGTCGAATCCTGAGTGCTGCCCGTGACTCGTCCCCTGCCCGAACCCGTAAGCTACAAGGCAAACCCGCTGCGCAAGCTGCGCTACGTGTGGGAGCTTACTGGTTGCGTAGGGGAGCGCAGCGGCGCGTCCCGATCACAAATTGTCCTGGACATGGTCCGGTTGTACTTTCGCCGGGGACTG
>CAXBBA010000175.1:0-5456 GCA_963973805.1 uncultured Halieaceae bacterium
CGCTGCAGCGGGCCCGGCGCCTGGCTCCCGATGATCCGCGCCTGGATTATGAAATGGCCCTGCAGTTCCTGACCGAGAGTGATCCCGAGGAGGCCCTGCGCTACGCCGAACGGGCAGCCATCGGGGCTCCCGGCACCCTTGCCTACGCACAGCTTGAAACGGACCTGCAGTTCTCCCTGGGCCACCCGAATGACGCACTGGACGCCGCTCTACGCGCATCCACTCATGACGGCGCCCCCCCCGCCACACGCCGCCTGCTGGCCTCGGCCCAGGCTCGCATGGGTGACCGGGAACAGGCCCTGATCACCCTGAAGCGCGCGGCCCGCGCCGCGGACTTCAATGCGGTGGAACTGCACGCCATTGCCGAACTGCAGATGTCTCTGGGGGACTTCCAGTCGGCCGCCAGCGTGCTTGATACCGCCCTGAAGGGTGACGCAAATTACCTTCCTGTGAAGCGCGCCCTCATACAGGCCGAGATCGGCCTGGGCAACGCCGCCAAAGCCCTCGAGATGGCCGAAGAGATGGCTGAGGCCCGTCCCGATGACGCGCTGCAGCGCCTGTTGCTGGGCGAAGCCGCGATGGCCGCAAAAAAATATCGCACCGCCCTCGCCGCCTTCGATCGGGCCGAGGCGCTGGGCGCCAACGACACCGCGATCATCGGGCAGATCGACGCACTCCAGGCGCAGAATCGCAGCGAAGACGCCCAGCGTCGCATGGCCACCTATGTGAACAACGGCGGCCAACAACCGGAGATTCGCGGGCGCTACAGCGATTTGCTGATCCGCGCCGGGGAATGGAGCAACGCCCTGCCGGTTCTGGAAAAGCTCGCGGCGGACTACCCAGACGTACCGACGGTCATCAACAATCTGGCCGTAGTGCAGCATGCCCTCGGCGACACCCAGGCAGTACAAACCGCCCGCCGCGCCCTGGAGCTGGCCCCGGATCAGGCTTACACCAATGACACCCTCGGCTGGATCCTGTTTGAGACCGGCGAGCCTTCGGAGGCCCTCGGCTACCTGCGGGAAGCGACCACAAGAGCCGCCCAGGACCCAGGCATGCGCTACCACCTGGCCGCCACCCTCGCGGCGCTGGGCCGCGAGGCAGAAGCAAGAGAAGAACTGAAGCAAGCACTTGCAACGGAGCGGGAATTTGGCGACCACGGTGCAGCCCGCGCCCTGCTGGAACAACTGGGAGGCTAGGCCCAAATGCGTCAGACTCTTTTACAGTTTTGCCCCCAGATGAGGGTGACCGCCACCGACGGCCGACACCGTGATCCGCTTACTAGTGGAGAAAAAAGGATTTTGTAATTCCTGGCCCGCTATTTGCTAATATATACTCAACCAATGTTCACGGAGCCCCACGGCCCCAGACAAAACGCAGGAACTGCTCATGAACAAGATGATACAAACGGTGCAGCGCATTAGCGCAACCCTCGGCATGGCCGCAGCCCTTGGCATCGCCAGCAGCGCGGCACAGGCCGCTACGCCCCATACCTGGGATTTCGGCAGCGGCGCGGGGGGTAATGGCAGCTACCCCAGTGACGATCGACGCTACGTGAGCTCCGAAGGCCTTGAGGTGGCTATCAGCGGTTGGTATGGCCGCGATACCAGCAGCAGCACGCTGACCGAGAGCACGGCTCTGCGCCACTGGGGCGGCGGTCTTGGCCTCGACCGCAACAACAATGACGAGCATACGGTAGACAATAACGGCCGTGACGAACTCATCGCATTCGTGTTTGACGAAGCGGTCTCGCTGACCGAGATGAAGTTCGGCTGGTACGAGAACGACTCCGACGCGACGATCCTCTATCAAACCGATGCCAGCGCGGGCTTTTCCGGCCTCGGCGGCACCAGCATCAGTGGCCTGACATCCAACGGCTACAGCCTGCTGGGCAATCTGATTGATCCCGGCACGAGCACGAGCAGCATCCCCGGTGACCTGGATGCCCCCGCCCCGGCCACACCGGTTTACTCGAAGGTCTGGCTCGTAGGCGCCTACCTCCAGGGTGTAACCGGCAACAGCAGTGGCTATGCGGGAGCTTTCGACAGCTTCAAGATCAAAACTCTTGTCGCTCAGCGTATGCCCGGAACCTCCGTGCCGCTGCCCGCCACGCTGGCGCTGCTGGGCCTGGGAATGATGGCGATGCGTCGTCGCGCTGTCTGACAGCATCGGCAGGACGCCCGAAGGGCGGTATCGCGAAGGCGGTACCGCCCTTTTTCTTTGCCGGCGCGCAAAGGTGACGCCATGAAGCGCAAAGCCCCCTGCACAGGCCCAAAACCGGCCTTTTGCCCCCACCCCGCCAGGACATCCCAACCCTCCTCCCAAAACTGTCGAAAACCTTTACAAACACCGCCAAAGCCAAAATCTAGGAATTTTATAACTTATTGTTTTTTATTGACTTTCTAATGGTGGCACGGTGACTGCATTATATTTACCGCGTAACAACAAATTAACTCGGCTTTAGCCGAATTGGAGGAAGCAACATGAAAGCAGTACGCAAAGTAGCCCTGGCGGTTGCCCTGGCTTCCGGCGCCTCTGCGGCGACGGCCGACCCGCTCACGCAACTTTTCTTCAGCCAGGCAGCTGGCTGGCATGCCCCCGAGATCGCGTTCAACAACCCCCTCGGTGACATCAACTTCGTTGGCCCCGTCGGTGGGGACGCTCCGGCGGACACCTACACCACGGTAGAGTGGAAAGGCTCCGCAGCACCCATCTCGGAGATTTCCATCACATCCTACACGTCAGACACCGCCGCGCAGATGTTCACCGCCGGTGGCGCAGCTGATGCGGACGGAGAGTGGAACGCTGGTGACATCTGGTCCATCTCTTCTCTCCTGCAGACAAACCGACTGATCAGCGGCGGCACGTTCCCCAATCCGCTCTGGACCATCGATACGCTGGCGAACCTGCGCATCTTTGATGACGCCGTAGGTGGCAACGAAGTCTTCGCTGACCTCGACAGTGCAACGGAGATCAGCCTCTGGGAAACGCCTAACCAGGCTTCCTGTAACAACAGCCCGTCTCCCCTGTATGATGCAGGCTTGGTGCCCGCGACTACTCCCAGCGGCACCGACGCGTGTGACGATGTGTACAACGTGCCTCTCGAAGACTTCGCCCCCGTGAATTTCGTGGTCGACGATTACATCTACACGCTGAACTTCGCGATCCTGGGTGGCGTAGCACGCGACAACAACGGCGCCATCATTGGCCCAACCCTGACCTGCAGCATCGCGAACCCGATCCCGGATCCGCTTTGCGCCGGCGCCGGCGTTACGCCGAATGACGGCAGCTTCTCGGTTTACACTCCGGAGTACTCTCCCGGCACCACGGAGCTGTTCATTGGCGCCTACTGGACTGTTGTACCCGTACCCGCTCCTGCGGCCCTTGGCCTTCTCGGTATCGGCCTCGTGTCCTTCGGACTGGCGAACCGTCGCCGCCGTGCATAAGTACGGGCGCTGACACCAGCGCGCGATCAACCCCGGGCGATCAAAGATCCTCGGGGTTTTTTTATGTTCTCAGGATGTCCTAGGACTTGAAGCGCGAGCGTGCGCATCAGGGGAGTGCATCGGAAAAGGAATAATGATCGCTCAGTGCCCTCGGCGATTAACTCGCCATGTCGACCACTCGGGCTTTCGAAGTGCCCACTTCGCCTTGCGCAGCATGCCGCCTAGCATCGCTTCGTCCAGGGCATGGACCATTACCTGTCGGTGATACTTACGGTGATAGCGCGCCATCACACGCTCTATATCCTTCCTTCCCCTTTCTTTCGCTAGGAAAAGAAGGTCATCAACAAAGGTAATCAGCCCCTCATCCACATCATCGAACACATTCATGGGTGTATCCGGCCCACAGGGTGGCAAGGCTGTGCTCCCCCCCCCCAGGAGATCAATGGCCAGCATCGTCCGTACGCATTTCGGGCAGGTACCGCAGTTGTCGGAAGAACTCCTCCAGCAGACCACCAGATTGTCCGCAAACAAACGTTCCCGAAGCACTACCTCCGTTTTCTCCGTGCGTCGGCGAGACGCCCCATAGTGCTCGACGTGGGTCGACTCGGTACTCCACATGGGATCGGTCACGGGGTGGCTGCCCCACGGGAAAAGTTCGTTGTAGGTATGGGATGCGGGTATCAGCATGGTTCGGAAGCCGAGCATCGAACCCACGCTCGATAGATACAGGCCATGCCCCAGTCGCCAGGTTAGACGGCGACTTTCCATCCACTGCCGCGCATTCGTATCGACACGGACGAGGTTTTTCCCGGCCTCACCGGCGAAGTGCTGCTGCTTGCTCCATCGCCGCTGCCAACCGGTTTCATCGTCGTCGTGATCAAACCCCCGCGACACTACGAGATGGGAGATCCGCTCCATGTTCTCCGCAAGCGTATGCATGGAATCAATACCGCCTGAGAAAAAGCTACCCACAGACTCTGGGGTATCCGGTGCAGGGGTAGCTTCTCCGAAGATGCAAATTCGCTGCAGAGAGGAATTCCAGTTCGAAAGAACCCCCTGCAACTCCGGTAGCACACCGCGCACACGTTCAGACAGTGCGGGGGCATCGACCAGCCGGATGTTTCGGCCGGTCACCATCGCTTCTAGCAATGCCATCGCGATAAAGGGCTCAACGGACGCCCTGTGCGCCGGAGCCTCAACGGATTCGAAGAATATCTCCTCTCCATCAACGAGCGCCGACGTCCTGACAATACTCCCGTCGGGCTCGTGGCGAAAATCGGTGATAACGAGTTCTTCTTTCTTGCCCATATCGAGCCCAGCGCTGTTTAGGACTTAGATGTGCGACAACTGCCGCCCTTCCACCTTCCGCCGGCATTACACCCGGGCAGTGAAGCTCGGCCTGGAAGGTACCTGACAATACGCGAAACCAGCGTAGTCTGGCCAAACGTTTAACTCAAGAATACGGGGACCATCAGCGGCCATGGCGACATCGACACCCGCAAAGGTAATCCCCGGGAACGCCCTGACGGCATCGAGAGCCAGACTAACCGCAGCATCGAAGTCCGGTGGCCGAACCCCCGACAATTCTACGCCCGAATCCGGATGGACAGCGTAAGTTATACGTGGTCCGTACTTTACGAAACCTGTCTGCAGGCACTTGGCGACGGGGTCCACGGGAAAGATTATTGCACCCGAAGTTGCGTTATCCACAAGCGCGCCACTTCTCCCTACCCTGAGAAAGGCGTATATCCACGAACTCTCAACGTCGGGACTGTCATGTATCAGTATGCGGAAGCTATTGATGCTGGTCGGGTTCAGCTTCGAATAGAATTCGTGCTGCGCTACAAAACGCTCGATAACAAAGCCTTCAGGAGAGCTATCGAATAGTTCCTGCAGGTAGTTTGTTGTGTTTCGCACCTCGTTTGTCGCCAGATCAACCAGCTCTCCTGCACTTCCAATCCGTGCCGCCCGGAAGCCCTCTCCGCCCCAGCCGTGGGCCTGCTTGAAGCA
>CAXBBA010000176.1:0-5454 GCA_963973805.1 uncultured Halieaceae bacterium
GGCGTTGTTGAGCGCCGCGAGAAGGAACTCGCGGTTGGTCTCGAAACCGACCAGTGCCGTGCGTTCAACGGCGCGCAGGAGACGTCGGCGGGCGCTATCCCGGTCCGGCCCGTGGGCGATGATCTTCGCGATCATGGGATCGTAGAATGGGGAAACCTCCTGACCCGGCAGCAGGCCATGGTCTACGCGAATGCCTTCACCGGACGGTGGCTGCCAGAGTCGGGCGGTGCCCGACGCGGGGAGAAAGTCCGCCTGGGAGTCCTCCGCATACAGGCGTACTTCGATGGCATGACCCGTGAGCAGGACTTCGTCCTGGGTGAGGGGCAGGGGCTTGCCCTGGGCGATATCGAACTGCAGCACCACGAGATCGAGGCCCGTCACCAATTCGGTCACCGGGTGTTCCACCTGCAGGCGCGTATTCATTTCGAGGAAGTAAAAGTTCGAGTCCCCATCCAGGAGGAATTCGACGGTGCCCGCACCGAGGTAGTCGATGCTGCGCGCGGCGTTCACCGCTGCCTCGCCCATGGCGGCGCGCAGTTCCGGCGTCATCACGGGGCAGGGCGCTTCCTCAATCACCTTCTGGTGGCGACGCTGCACCGAGCAGTCCCGCTCCCCCAAGTGAATCACATTGCCATGGCAGTCGCCGAAGACCTGCACCTCTACGTGCCGCGGCTGGAGCACCGCTTTTTCGAGGATCAGCTCGGGGGAACCAAAGGCATTCTCCGCCTCGGAACGCGCCGACTCGAGGGCACCGGCCAGGGTGTCGAGATCCTCCACCAGGCGCATGCCGCGGCCACCGCCGCCTGCCGCTGCCTTTACCATGAGGGGTACGCCGATCTCGCGCGCCGCCGTGAGCAGTGCCTCGTCGCTCTGGCTCCTGTCCTGATAGCCGGGGACGCAGGGAACGCCGGCGGCGAGCATGCGCCGCTTGGCCTCGCCTTTGTTGCCCATGGCGTCGATCGCAGCGGCGGAAGGGCCGATGAATACCAGACCAGCGGCGGCGCAGGCTTCGGCGAAGGCGGCGTTCTCCGAGAGAAAACCGTAGCCCGGGTGAATCGCCTCGGCGCCCGTGCGCCGGGCGGCGCCGAGGATGCGCTCCATGTCCAGATAGCTGTCTTTCGCCGGTGGCGGTCCGATCAGGACCGCCTCGTCCGCCATGGATACGTGGGGGGCGTCGACATCCGCCTCGGAATACACGGCCACGGTACGATAACCCTGGGCGCGGGCGCTGCGGATCACGCGACACGCGATCTCACCCCGGTTGGCGATCAGTACACTGTCAAAGGTTCTGCTCACGATGTCTCCTCCGCGGCCCAGCTGGGTGCCCGTTTGTCGGCGAAGGCCTGCATGCCCTCCCGTCCCTCGTCCCCAAGCATCGCGTCGGCAAAGCGCTCGGCAGCGAATTGGACGATCTCTTCCCCATGCAGGGTTTCACTGGCGCGGATGATCTGCTTGGTCAGGGCAATGGCTCCCGGTGCCCCCCGGCGGGCCTGGTTAACCAGTTCGCGGGCCTTCGCTGCGAGGCCGTCGCGGTCTTCGACGAGGAAGTGCGCGAATCCCAGGCGATGGGCTTCGCGTCCGTCGAAGCGCTGTGCGGTCAACAGCAGGCGCCGGGCCTCGGAGCTGCCGATGCGTTTGATCACCACGGGAGTTATCTGCGCCGGGGGAATGCCGAGGGTGACTTCCGTCAACGCATACTTCGCGTCGGCGGTCGTGACCACCACATCGGCAATGCACGACAGGCCGAGGCCGCCTGCCATGGCAAAGCCTTCGATGAGAACGATGAATAGCTGGGGCAGCTCGGCCACGGCCTGGCACAGGCGGCCGAAGCTGGCGTTGAATTCCACAATGGTTTGTCGGTCGGCGCCGCCCTGGAAGACGGTTTTGAACATGCTCAGGTCTCCGCCGGAGCAGAACGCGCCGCCTTTTCCGCGCAGGATGACGAAGCGAATCTGCTGTTCGCCGGGGAGGGCTTCGAGCACTGAGGCGAGTTCGCCGGCCATCTGGTCCGACAGGGCATTCCTGACTTCGGGGCGATTGAACCAGATCGTCAGCAGGTCGCCATCGCGTTCGAGAATGAGCTGGGATACGTCGGGTAGCATGATTGACTCCTGTTACATCCGGCCCACGCCGAAGCTGTTGGGGAAGGTATTGCGATGGCGGGCCTCCCAGCAGGTCTGGAGCGCCATGCCCAGAACTCGGCGCGAGTCCCGGGGGTCGATGAGGCCGTCGTCGAGCATGCGCCCGGAGGTGTACCAGGCGCTGGACTGGCGGTCGTAGTGTTCGATCACTTTTGCCTCCTGCGCCTGTAGCTGGTCTTCGTCGACCTCGATGCCCTTGCGGGCGGCGCCGTCGCGAAAGACCTGGGACATGGTCTTCGCCGCCTGTTCTCCGCCCATGACGCCGATCTGGATGTTGGGCCAGCTGAAGATGAAGTCCGGGTCGTAGCCCTGGCCGCACATGCCGTAGTTGCCCGCACCAAAGCTGGCGCCGATCATCAGCGTGATGCGCGGTACGCGGGCGTTCGTCACCGCCTGAATCATCTTCGCGCCGTGCTTGATCATGCCGGCGCGTTCGTAGTCCGTGCCAACCATGTAGCCCGTGATGTTCTGCAGGAACAGCAGGGGGGTGCCGGCCTGGTCGCAGAGCTGGATGAACTGTGCGGCCTTGGTGGCTCCCGCGGGGTCGATGGGGCCGTTGTTGCAGAGGATGCCCACGGGCATGCCGTAGATGCTGCTTTGGAGGCAGACCATGGAGACGCCGTAGCCCGGCTTGAAGTCGGTGAAACTGGACCCGTCCACCATGCGTGCGACCACTTCCCGGGCGTCGTAGGGTTGGCGGTAGTCGGTGGAAACGATGCCCAGCAGTTCCTCGGCGGAATACAGCGGTTCCTCGAAGTCCCGCGGTGGCGGTGTGGGGCAGTGCCGGTTCATGTCCAGGCGACCCATGACGTCGCGACAGATGGCCAGCGCGTGGGCGTCATCGTCGGCGAGGTACTCCACGAGCCCCGAGACGCTGGCGTGCATTTCGGAGCCGCCGAGCGTGGCCGGAGCGGCCTCTTCGCCGGTGGCGGCCTTGAGCAGGGCAGGACCGGCGAGTGCCGCCATGCCGTTGTCCTTTACACCGATCACGTAGTCGCTCATGCCGGGCATGTAGGCGCCGCCGGCCACCGACAGGCCATGGAGCACCGCGATGGTGGGGATGCCCGCGGCACTCAGGCGTGCCAGGCGGGCGAAAACCCCGCCGGAGTCCATCCACATTTCCACCTGGTACTTGAACAGATCGGCGCCGGCGCTTTCCACAAGATGGACGAAGGGCAGCTTCTGCTGCAGAGCCACGTCCATCGCCCGCATGCCTTTGCGGGCCGAGATGGTGGTCATGGCCCCCGCGTTGATGCCCGAGTCGTCCACCTGAATCAGGCAGCGGGTTCCGGCGATGAAGCCCACGCCGGTGATGCTGCTCGCGCCGGGGATCGAGGTCCGGGGGTCCTCGTCCTCCACCAGGTATCCGGCCATGTTATTCAGTTCCAGAAAGGGAGCACCGGCGTCCAGTACCCGGCTCAGCCGCTCCCGGGGCAATAGCTGGCCCCGCTTCTGAAAGCGCGGCAGCGCCTTCTCGGACAGTGCCGCGGCGCGTTCCATGCTCGTGCGCAGCTGTTCCACGAGAGCCAGCATGTCCCGGCGATTGCGGGCAAATTCCTCGGAACCGGTGTTGACGCGGCTGGGGAAAGGAGGGGCTGTGGGCGTCATGACATCTCTCTCTCGTGCAGATCGTACTCAGCTGCCAGATGGACCGGTATTTCGATGGGCTCGGCAAGGAGTAACTGGGCGTAGCCCTTGCCCTGAGGGTCGCTGCGAAGGCTTGCGACGCCACCGCCACCGAGTACCTCGTGAATGAGGAAGTTGAAGGCATTGCTGCCCGGCAGATAGAAGCGCTCCACCGTGGCACCGGGCTCAAGAAAATGAGCGAAGTAGCGGGCGACCCGCGCGCTGTCCAGGGCTTCGGCGATATAGGGCACGAAGGTCGCCTCGCGGGCGATGATTCCGATGTTGGCCTTGTTGCCCTTGTCGCCACTGCGCCCCCAGGCCAGGGCCTCGAGGGGAACGGCCATGCGGGGGCCGGAGTCCGTTGCAGCGGGTACGGGATGGGGTGGGGTGTCCGCCATGGGGGCGGGAAGGGGATCGCTCGCGTCCCGAGATTCTCCATCGACGTCGACGCGGATCGCCACGGCATCCCTCGGCACCTCCATGGAAAACAGGCGGACAACGGGGGAGGGCTTGGCCCGCGCGCCCGCGAAGCTGCTCAGCCCGGGCGGCGCGCTGAGCGCGAGGCCCGTCATCTCCTTGAGGAACAGTCCGACGCCGGCGGCGCTGGGGTGCCTGACCGCGATTTTCACGTCCACCTCCCGGGGCTCCAGGATGCGCCGTGCAGTCCCGAAGTGGGTCTCGCTACCGATGACTTCTACACTGGTTTCGGTGAGGGGGGGCATTCCCGCGCGCTCCAGCAGAGCTTCCGTGCGAGTAAATACAGCGTGGGCAAAGGCGCGGGCCTTGGCCTCCGCGGCGCGGCCGTAGAGTGTCCAGATGTGCCCGGCCCGGAAGCCGTCGGTCCAGGTGGCGCTCGCCTTGTACGCGGCGGGAGCCCCCCGTCCACGAGCGCCGGCAACGCGCACGCAGTCCTTGGCGGTCTGCTCCAGGGTGACACCGGTGAAGTCGCAGCATACGTCCGGCAGCAGGTAGGCCTGGGGATCGCCGATTTCGTAGAGCATCTGCTCCGCTACCGTACCAACGCTTATCAGTCCACCGGTGCCTGCGGGTTTGCTGATCTCGAAGCTGCCATCGGCGGCGACCGTTGCCAGGGGATACCCGGCGTTCGCCAGCGTATCGGCGATGGGTTCCCAGTCCGTAAAATTGCCGCCGGTGGCCTGGGTGCCGCACTCGAGTATGTGACCGGCGAGGCTGCCCTGGGCGAGGTGGTCATAGTCGTTCCGCTCCCAGCCGAAGGCATGGATGCAGGCACCCAGGGTCACCGCGGAATCCACGCAGCGGCCGGTAATCACAATGTCGGCGCCCGCATCCAGGGCCCGGGCGATGGGAAAGGCACCAAGGTAGGCATTGATGCTCGCGATTGTTGCCGGGTCCGGAAACGCATCGCCGGAAAACATCTCCTTTGCTGCGACGAATTCTTCGGCGCGGGATGTCAGATCATCCCCCAGTACCACGCCGACCCGCAGCGTGAGGCCCGCGGCGGCGATCACAGAGCGCAGGGCCTCGGCGCAGGCCTCGGGGTTCACCCCGCCCGCATTGGCGATGACCTTTACACCCTGGTCCGCGATGGCCCTGAGATTGGGCTTCATGGCGGCGGACACGAAATCCGTGGCGTAGCCCCTGGAGTCGTCGGCGCTGCGAGCGCGGGCCAGGATGGACATGGTGATTTCCGCGAGGTAATCGTAGA
>CAXBBA010000177.1:0-5433 GCA_963973805.1 uncultured Halieaceae bacterium
ATGCGACGTCCGCTGGGAGCCCGGATCTCGCGCCCGAGGGCGCTCACCACGCCGGTGGTCAGGGTGGTATCGAGACCGAAGGGGTTACCGATGGCCAGCACCTTGCGCCCCACGGACAGCTCCGTGGAATCGCCGAGGGGCAGGGGGACCAGGTCATCCGGTGGGTCCAGCAGGCGCAGCACCGCGAGATCCTTCTCCGGCGCACTGCCAATCAGCTCCGCGTCGTAGTCTTTGCCGTCCTGCAGCGTGATGTGCATGCGGCTGGCGCCGGCGATGACATGGAAATTGGTTACCACGAGGCCGCTTTCGTGCCACACGAACCCGGAGCCGGAGCCCTTGGGGATTTCCATGACATCCAGGGAGAAGCGGCTGCGGCGGCGCAGCGTCGTGGTGGTGACGTACACCACCGCTGGGCTCGCCTCGCGGAAGATCTCGGTGCTGTTCTGTTCGTCCGCGGTGGCAAAGCTCAGGTAATCCCGGGGCTCTTCTGCGGCGATGGTGGTCGCGGCGAGGAACAGGGGCAGGAGCAGGGACAACACACGTCGCATGGCATCAGCCCTTCGCCGCAGTCAGAAAGGCGTCGGCGAAACGTTCAATGCGCGCGGCATTGGCACCGAGGTCACTCATGCCAACGCGGGAGGCGGAGCGAAGATCCACCAGGCTGCCTTCGGCATTCGTGCGGACGCGGATCACCACATCGTCCTTGAAGCCCATGATGGCGGTGGTGTCCACCGCCTCGATGAAGCCCGCGTTGGGGTCCTCCCGCGTGATCTCCCAGCCCAGGTCCCGGGCCGTGATCAGGGCCAGGTTGTAGCTGCTGGCGTAGGACCGGGGGCTGACGATGGTCTGCAGCTCCGGATAGGCCTCGCGTTGCTGCTCCATGACCTCGGCGTCCAGTTCCAGGGAGTTGCTGTCCCCGGCGCGGAGCGTGGGGGCGGTCTCGAAGCGCGGCGGGTCCTGCAGGTCCGTCGTGATGTCGTGGATCGCCGGCACATCGCGGCCCTGCATCGCCATGAGCAGCAGCACGGCGCCGGGCACCGCCGGCAGCGCCCGGCGCAGGATCGCCCCGCGATCACCACTCCAGCGGGGAATGAGGCTCTGGATTGCCATGAAGGCCAGCAGCATTAGGCAGAGCAGACCCGTGAGTGCATAGAGCATGAGGCCCTGCTGCCAGCTGCCACTGCGGACCATGAGCACGGACAGGGGAATCAGCGCCAGGAAAACCCAGGCGAGGTATCCGGGCCAGCGTATCCAGCCTTCAGCTTTCGGTTCTTCCATGGTGCGCTCCTCTTCGGTTGGGGCGCCGGTCGGGGGCGCCCCCATTGCTGTTGTTATTGGGGCTCAGGCGCCGGCCCGGAGCGCCGCAATGCGCTGCTCCAGGGGTGGGTGAGAGCTGAAAAGGGCGCCGATGCCCTGCTTGAGCTGCTCGCTGATGCCAAAGGCCGTGAGCTCACCGGGCAGGTCCTGGGCCATGGACTGGTTGCCGCGCAGGCGCTCCAGCGCCGCGATCATGTCACCGCGACCGGCAAGGCGCGCGCCCGCGGCGTCGGCGCGATACTCCCGCCACCGCGAAAACTTGAAGACGATCATGCTGGCGAGGAACCCGAGGATGATTTCGGCGACGATGGACACGACGAAATAGCCGATGCCGTAGCCCCGTTCGGTCTTGAACACCACCCGGTCCACCGTGTGACCGATGATGCGGGCGAGGAACATCACGAAGGTGTTCACCACCCCCTGGATCAACGTCAGGGTGACCATGTCGCCGTTGGCAACGTGACCGATCTCGTGCGCCATCACCGCCCGGATTTCGTTGGCGGGGAAGCGTTGCAGCATGCCGGAGCTGACCGCTACCAGGGCGTCGTTGCGGTTCCAGCCCGTGGCAAAGGCGTTGGGGCCGTCGGAGGGGAAGACCCCCACTTCGGGCATCTTGATACCCGCCTCGGCGGCGAGCTGCGCCACCGTGTCGACGAGCCACTGTTCGTCGCGGTTGCGCGGAGTTTCGATGATGTAGGCGCCGGTGCTGCGCTTGGCCATCCACTTGGACAGGAACAGGGACACGAGCGCACCGCCCATGCCGAACAGGCCGCAGAACACCAGCAGCGCCTGCAGGTTAAGGTCCACGCCATTCTCCGCCAGGATTCCCTCGAAGCCCAGGAGCGTGAACACCGTGCCAACGAGTACCAGCACAGCCATGTTGGTTGCCAGAAAGAGAAGAATTCGCATCATGGGGATAACCTCATCGTTCTCTCGTCATTTGGGGGCGGCGCGCTGGATTTTCAAGGTCCGTTCCAGGCATCGGGAGCGCTGCCGGGGAACTATCAGACCCCGGCGCTGGCGCTGGGTTCCTCGACGCCTGCTCCTTCTGCGGCTTCGGTGACACCGTGATTTTCTTGTGCACCGGCCGCTCCCTCTTCGTCATTGGCGGCGGCCTCCGCGAGCAGGGCCTGGGCGGCGGCTTTCTCCGCCAGTGTTGGCGTCGCGTGTTCGCTCACGTCCACCTGCGGGTCGCCCCGGCCATTGAGCTCGCACTCCACAACCTCGCCGCGCAGCTCGATGTCTTTGGCGCTGAGCTCCACCAGCAGGTTCACCGCCTCATCGCGATGGCGCAGCTTGAGAATCCGCTGGGGCTCGCGTCCGTCGACCCATTCGCCGGCGCGGATCCAGAACTGGCCCAGTTGATTGCGGATGATGAACACCTGGTCACTCATGGTACTTCTATTCCTCGAAAAATGGGGATGGGGGTGGCTGAGGGTCAGTCCTTCAGCAGGAAGTCCTTCGCCTGGTTGATTTTCGCCGCGAGGTAGTCGGAGCCACCGCGGTCCGGGTGCAGTTTCTGCATCAGTTTTCGGTGTGCGGAGACGATCGCCTCACGGTCCGCGTCCTCCGCCAGCCCCAGGATTTCCAGCGCTTCGCTGCGGCTCATTCCGTCGGGTTCGCTCCGGGGCGCCTCGTCGCCGCTCTGTTGCCCGGAATCCTCGCCAAAGCGTTGCTCAAGATAGCCATCGAGCAGCTGCAGGGACTCGGCGTCCCTGCCCTCGCAGTAGCGCCGCAGTTCGTCCAGTTGTTCCCGGTTCATCTCGTCGAGGCGCCAGTCCCGGAAGGGGCCGTCCAGCACCTCGCCGCTGAGCGTGCCGTTCTCATGGTTGAGGTGCATGCTCAGGATTTCCGTACGCAGCGTGGATTGCCCGGTTGCGCCGGCTCCCGAGGGTTTGAGCTGGCCCAGGAAGGGTAGCACGCGCAGGAGCAGGGGCAGGCTCTGGCGGGCGAAGACCAGCAGGCCCGTGATGGCGGCGCCGATCCAGTGCATCTTGCCAGCCAGGGCCAGGAGCACCGTGAGCACCAGAGCTGTACCCAGGCCCACCTTGATGTATTCGGCGCGGCGCTTGTGCGGTGGCAGCAGGCTGATGCGCCGCAGCAGCAGGTACAGGACGGCGATGATGGCTAACAGAAGTATGAGTCGGGGCATGGGATGCTCAGGGGCTGATTCGGAGGCTGGGGTCAGAATCTGGTGCGGGTGGAGGACATGGGCTGGGGCTCAGGGGGCGAGCTGAGCCAGCAGCAGGCGCGCCGCGGAACTCTGGTCTTGTTCGAGGGCGGCGCGGCCTCCGGCGGCATAGCGGGCGACGGCGCCCAGGAGTTCGCCTAGGCGCTGCGCGCTACTGCGATCAAAGGGGCTGTAGGCGCCGCCGCTAATGCGCGCCATGGACTCGAAGCAGCGCCGCGCGCCGGGGTCGCCCCCCTCCTGGAAAATGAACAGGGGCAGGGCACGCATGCGGCACTGGCCTGCGAGTTCTTCCAGGCGCTGCGGAGACTCTTCCACCGCGTCACCGATAAACACCAGGGCCCGGGCGCTCGCATCACCCTGGCGCTTGAGTGCCTGCTGCAGAAGGCGGCCGATCTGGGTCCGCCCCGCAGCGCAGTGCACGCGGCTCATGCTGCGAGCCAGGTCGCTGCCATCGGCCTGCCAGGCGCCGAAGCGCAATTCCCCCAGGCCGCGGTAATAGGCGAGTTGCACCGACAGGCTGGCCACATCGGCGCTGGCGCGAAACATGCGCACCTGGAGTTCGCTGGCCAGATCCCAGGTAGGTTGGCGGCTCGCAGTGGCGTCCACGGCGAAGATCAGTCGCGGGCGCCCTGAGGAGAACTGCTGGATCGAGCGCGCACGCTGGAGAAAGGCGCGCACGTCACCGGAGCTGGGCTGTTCAGCAGGGGGGCGAGGCATGGGAAGAGGGAACCGACATGACGCGGGAATGGTATACCCTTGCACGGGCAGCTCCAAGGGTGTCGCGAAGCACGGCCCCTGGGGTGCGGTGAAGGAGAGGGATTGTGAAACTGTTTGATATACGCAAGAAACACGCGCTACCCGAGGCCGGGGAAGCCCTGCCGGGGAGGAGCAACGAAATGTCCGTCGCGGAGCGCCACGCGGTGCTCGACGCGCCCCTGAAGGGCCCGTTTCCCGAGGGTATGGAGCGGGCGGTGCTTGCCATGGGCTGCTTCTGGGGTGTGGAGCGGCTGTTCTGGCAGCTGCCCGGCGTGTATTCGACCGCAGCGGGCTACGCCGGGGGCGTTACACCGAATCCCCTGTACGAAGAGGTCTGCTCCGGAGCGACGGGGCATACGGAGGTGGTGCAGGTGGTGTTCGATCCCTCAGTGCTCAGCTATGAGGGCCTGCTGACCCATTTCTGGGAGGGCCATGATCCGACCCAGGGCATGCGCCAGGGCAATGACCTGGGCACCCAGTACCGTTCAGCGATCTATACCTTTGGCGAGCACCAGCAGCAGGCGGCGCTGGCGAGTCGCGATGCGTTCCAGGCGCAGTTGCACTCGGCGGGGTACGGCACGATCACTACCGAGATCGAAGCCGCGGGACCGTTTTACTACGCCGAGGACTACCACCAGCAGTATCTGCACAAGAATCCCGGGGGCTACTGCGGCCTCGGGGGGACGGGTGTCACCTGCCCCGTGGGGCTGGGCCGGGAAGGGCCCGCCTAGAGGTCCTCTTCGGGTTCGCCCATTTCCAGCTGTTCCATCAGCGTGATGGCGACTTCGAGGTAATCGGAGTCCGTGATGATGCCCACGATGCTTCCCTCGCGGGTTACGGGCAGGCAGCCCAGACGCTGCTTGCGCAGGTGGATTGCGGCGGCGCGGAGATCAGTGCTCTCCGCCACGGTCTGCACCGGAGACGTCATCACGGCCGACAGCGCCACATAGGCTTCCTTGCCGGGCTCATCGCCGTGAAGAATGCGCGAGTCGCTGGCGGCGAGCACGTCCCTGTGGGAGATCACACCCACGACCGCACCGTCGCTGCTGACCACGGGAATATGGCGGATGTGGTGCTCGCGCATGAGCTTTGCCGCATCCAGAAGCGTGTGGTCCGGGCCGAGGGTGTAGGGCTCCCTGGTCATGATGTCTTCGACGCAGAGCATGGCG
>CAXBBA010000178.1:0-5424 GCA_963973805.1 uncultured Halieaceae bacterium
CTCGCGAGCAGTTCCCCCGTGCATCGCCTGGCGCGCCTGCGCGGAGATCTCGATTTGCGGCGGCAGCGCCTTCACCGCGCTCTGGAGCTGCAGCTCGCGCGGCGACGCCAGCGCCTCGCCACCGCAGCGGCACATCTGGATGGACTCAACCCCCTCGCCATCCTGGAGCGAGGCTACGCGATCCTCACGGACACGGAGGGCCGCATCATCCGCCGCGCCCGGGACTCGCAGCCGGGCATGGCGGTGCAGGCCCGTCTGGCCGAGGGCAGCCTGGATCTGGAGGTAAAAGGGGCCCGGACCTCCGACTGACGCGGGGTCAGGCGCGCCGGGCCAGAATTATCAGTACTTCGCTGGCAGGCGCGTGTTGATGATGATGTGCCGGCCCTCGAAGCGGATGTACTCACCGATCGTGAGGTCCTTGAGGATCCGTGCCACCATCTCGCGGGATGCGCCGACGCGATCGGCGATATCCTGCTGCGTCAGCTTCTCGCCGATGTACAGGGTGCCATCGCCGCGCTCTTCCGACAGGTCCATGAGCACATTGGCCACGCGTCCGTAGACGTCCTGGAGCGCCAGACTCTTCACATCCGCCGTCAGCTTGCGAACGCGCGAAGCCAGGTTTGCGATGAGCTTGCGCGAGATGCTGGGATGGGTCTCAAGCACGCGACTGAAGTCATCCTTGTAGATGATGCAGAAGCTGCACTTCTCTACCGTGCGCACGGAGGCGGACCGGGTGGAGTCATCGAGCAGCGCAAGTTCACCGAAATAATCGCCGGCGCCCTGGGTGTTCATGATGAACTCCTTCCCGTTCTTGTCACTGCAGTACACCTTGACCTTGCCGCTTTCGATGACAAAGAGGGAGTCTGCGGGATCGTTCTCGTGGATCACCACGGTATTCTTGGGAAAAGAACGGCTCGTGCTGCTCTCGGCAAGCGCCGAAAGCTCCGCTTCAGAAAGTCCCTGAAAAATCTCTACCTGCTGCAACATGAAGGGTGCCTGGGTCACCTGTCGTCGGCTATGCGTATACTGGGGCCATGTTACATCAAAATTTCTCCGCGGCGCATCCATCGAAAGCCCAATAGCGTTTCACGGCCTGTCCACCGTCGTTATACTCGCTCCTGACGAAGCCCCGGATGTCGGCATGGGACGGATAACACAATCATGAGCCCCCCGGACCAGGATCGATTGAAGCTGGCCCCCCAGTCTGCGGCATGGCTCGACGGCCTCGAAATCGCCATCGACGGGCTCCTGGGCCTGGATGAGGCGCTGCTGCCAGCGCTCGACGACGAGGCCCGGGAGGACTGGACCGCCCTGCGAGCCTGCGCCGGGCGCGTCGCGCCGCTGCTCGATGAGAGCAGCGCCGACGCCCATGAGCTGCGCAATCTGGCTGGCGCCCTGCGGGGCTACGCCGAAATGTTCCTCGAAAGCCTGGGCAATGCCCCCCTCGCCCTGCGTCAGGCACTCGATGCAATCCTGGCCAGCACCGCCGAACAGGGGGATGGCGGCGTAGGCGTCACCATGGATCAGGCCGCAGCGATCAGCACTGGCGAGCCCGGCTTCATCCTCGCGGTGGATGACCGCGAAGAGAACCGCGAACTCCTCGCCCGCTACCTGACGCGCAGCGGCCATTTTGTGGTGACGGCACCCGGTGGCCAGGAAGCGCTGGACATGCTCAATAACGCAGACGTGGACGTGGTCCTTCTGGACCGACGCATGCCGGGCATGGACGGGCGGGAAGTGCTGCGCCGGATCAAGGCCGAACCCCGCTGGCGGGCGACGCCGGTGATCATGATCTCCGGCGAACAGGACATGCAGGGCATTATCGACTGCATCGAAGGGGGGGCTGACGACTACCTGTTCAAGCCTTTCAATCCCGTACTGCTCCAGGCACGGATCAAGGCAGGCATCGAGCGCAAGCACTGGCACGACCGCGAAGAGCTTTACCGCGACCAGCTGGAACGGAACGAGCGATTTATTCGCGCCACCTTCGGCCGCTACCTCTCGGACGACATCGTCACGGAGATCCTCGAACGCCCCGAAGGGCTGGATCTCGGCGGCGACCTGCGGGAGGTCACCATCATGATGTCGGATATCCGTGGCTTCACGACCATGAGTGAGCAGCTGCCCCCGGACCGGGTGGTGAGCATGCTCAACCGCTACCTCGGCGCGATGACGGATATCATCCTGCAGTACAACGGCACCATCGACGAATTTCTGGGCGACGCGATCCTCGCAGTCTTCGGCGCGCCCCGGCACCACGACGACGACGCGGACCGCGCCGCGCGCTGCGCCCTGGCCATGCAGGAAGCCATGGGCAACATCAATGAAGCCAACCGCGCCGACGGCCTGCCTGAACTCGAGATGGGCATCGCGCTCAACACCGGCACCGTGATCGCGGGCAACATCGGATCGGAGCGGCGCAGCAAGTACGGTTTCGTGGGCCACGCCATGAACGTCACCTCCCGCATCGAGGATGTGGCCGGCCGGGGTGAAATACTGATCGCCGATTCGACGCGCCAGGCCCTGGGGGCCGCCTATGAGTTCGGCGCGCAGCGCAGTCTCAGCGCCCGGGGCATCGACGAAACCCTGCAGGTGTATCCATTGAAGGGAGAAATGGCGTGAGCGTCCGCCTGTTACTGGTCGAAGACAACGAGATGAATCGGGACATGCTCAGTCGCCGCCTGCGCCGGGCAGGGTTCGAGACGATCCTCGCCGAAGACGGTGAACAGGCACTGGTCCGTGTGGCGGCGGATCGCCCGGACCTGGTGCTGCTCGACATGAACCTGCCCCTGATCGACGGCTGGACCGTCTGCGAGCGAGTCAAGACCGATGAAACCCTGGGCGCCACGCCGATCATCGCCCTCACGGCGCACGCGATGGCGGAGGATCGAGACAAGGCCCTCGCCGCCGGCTGTGACGACTACGCGACGAAGCCCATCGACTTTCCGGCCCTTATCGAAAAAATCAATGCGTTGATTGCACCATGAGTCTGCGCCGGCGCCTGACGCTCTCGCTGTTCACGATCCTCGTTCTGTTTGCGATCAATGTCGGCACCCACTTCTGGGGCAGCTACGCCCGGAGCGAAAGTATGGTGGCCTACCGCCAGGCGGTGAACGCCGGCCAGCTGTCGGGGGAGCTGAGCAAGCAGCTGGAGGATCAGCGCCAGAAAATCCTGGTGCTGTCGACGCTGCGCGAGAACACCGACGACCGCCTGGGCGATGGGGATCTCAGCACGGCCCTCGAAGGCATCCACGCCACGAGGGGCACGCTGGAGGCCCTCGGAGACATGGTCAGCGATGTCACTGCGTTGCAGTACCAGCGGCTGGAAGACAGCAGCAACCACCTCCTCGCGACCTGGGAAGACTTTTACCAGCGCTACAACGAAGCAGACTGGCAGGGGGACGTGGACGACCCGATCCCCTACCTCGAAACCAGCCAGCGCCTCAAGGAGCTGGAGCAGCGCCAGGCGTTTATTGCGGTGCAACGCGCCAACATCATCGACCGCACCATCGCCCTGACGGATCGCATCACCGTGCTGGGCTTCATCGCCTCGATCTTCCTCACGGCGACCCTCGGCTTCTTTCTGGTGCGCTACACCAACGACAACCTCAAACGCCTCAAGCGGGGTACGCAGCGCCTGGGTGCCGGAGATCTGGACTTTCGCATCAGCGACATCGATGACGACGGTGAACTCGGTGACCTCGCGGACGCCTTCAATCGCATGTCCGACAAACTGCGCCGCGCCATCGATGAAGAAAAGGATGCGAAGCAATCCGCCGACGAAGCTAATGCGGCTAAGTCCCGCTTCCTCGCCAACGTCAGCCACGAGCTGCGCACCCCCCTGAACGCGATCATCGGCTACAGCGAAATGCTCCACGACGAGCTCGACGACGATGAACCCATCAACCGGGAGCAGTTCCAGACGGATCTGGACAAGATCGTGGTCTCGGGTCGTCAGCTCCTGGCGCTCATCGATGACATTCTGGACCTGTCAAAGATCGAGACGGGGAAAATGCGCCTGGCGCGGGAGCGCTTCCTGCCCGGCGAGGTGCTGTCGATGACCGTGGATGCCCTGGCCCCCATACTGCGCCGCAACGGAAACCAGCTGCGCTGCGACGATTTCAGCACGCTGCCGGCGATGTACAACGACGCGGTGAAGTTCCGCCAGATCATCGTGAACCTGCTGAGCAACGCAGCCAAGTTCACGGACAACGGTCTTATCGAGGTCACCGCCATGCACGACGAGGCGGCGCAGGAGATTCTGGTCACCGTGAAGGATTCGGGCATCGGCATGACCGAAGAACAGCAGTCCCAGGTATTCGAGCTCTTCGTGCAGGCGGAGGATTCCACCAGCCAGGTCTACGGTGGCAGCGGCCTGGGCCTGGCCATCTGTCGCGACTTTTGCGAACTCATGGGTGGCAGCATCAGCGTGAGCAGTGCGCCGGGAGAGGGTTCCCGCTTCAGCGTGCGCCTTCCGGCTGCCCCAGAGTCAGCTCCCGAAGACGCTTGAGGGCCTGCTCCCGCTTCGTCAAATCTTCCTGGAGCATGGTCGCTCGCCGCTCCAGGTCCTCCACATGGCGCTCCATGAGCACGAAGGATTCCAGCGCCTGCTGCATGAGCACAATGCTGGGATGCTTGCGGCCCTCGGGCTCCCGGGACTGGAGGATCAGATAGCCCTCCCGCGCCGCTTCCACGTCGTAGAAGGGACTGCTCGGCAGCATGCTCACGTAGGCGATAGCCAGCTCCGCCTCCCATTGCGCCAGGGGAGCTGACTCCATCCGCTGGTAGCGCTGAAAGTACTGCACCGCTTCGATGTAATCCGCTTCCGCCAGGGCTTCCATGCCCCGCTCGAGGAACGTGCGGTCGCTGCTATCGGCCTGCACGCAGTTGCAACCGTTTTCCGCCGGCAGATTGAGCGTGAGCTTCACATCCTCCGGCGAACGCTGGGGCGGCGCCGGGGTCGGCTCGACGGGAGGCGTGCTCACGCAGGCGCTCAGGCCCAGCAGCAACGAGGCCGTCACAACAGCGCGAAGCCTCGCATACCGGGGTCCCCCTGAAGCATGGGGGCGCCGGTCACTCTTCATACTGTGCAGCCAATTGTTCATCAATGCAGTGTACCACCGCTCATCGGAGCCCCATGGTGCGCGAGGCTATTCGGGACGCATGTGGGGAAACAGGAGTACGTCGCGAATGGAGGGCGCATCCGTCAGCAGCATGACGAGACGGTCGATGCCGATCCCCTCACCCACCGTCGGTGGCATGCCGTATTCCAGCGCGCGCACGTAATCGGCGTCGAAATGCATCGCCTCGTCGTCCCCCGCATCTTTTTGGGCAACCTGTTCGCGGAAACGTTCCGCCTGATCTTCGGCGTCGTTGAGCTCGCTGAACCCGTTGGCGAGTTCCCGCCCCGCCACGAAAAACTCG
>CAXBBA010000179.1:0-5411 GCA_963973805.1 uncultured Halieaceae bacterium
AGATGCCGTCCGGCGGGCGCGTGGATTCCGTCGCGCCATCTCCCCATGATGCGGCGACGGCGACCATCGCCGTGCACCGCTACCTGCTGGGAGACTGGAAGCCCTACATCTATCGCACAGAAAGCTACGGGCGTCGCTGGACGTTGCTGACCAACGGGCGCAACGGTATTCCCGCTGATCACCCCGTGCGCGTCGTGCGGGAAGACCCCGTTGTTCCCGGCCTGCTCTACGCGGGCACGGAGTACGGGCTCTTCGTGTCCCTCAACGGCGGTGATAGCTGGCAGCCGCTGCAGCAGAACCTGCCCGTGACCCCGGTGACGGATATTCGCATTTTCCGCGACGACATCGTGCTGTCCACCATGGGGCGGGGGTTCTGGATCCTGGACAAGGGCGCCAACACGCTGCGCCAGGTGGCGGCCCTGGACGGGGCGGACTCCCCGGTGCTCCTGACGCCGTCGGCCACGGTGCGCTATCGCCAGAACTTCACCCGGGACGAGGATGACATTCCCCAGTATCCGAAGCCCGCGGCGCTGATCGAGTATTACCTGCCCCCCGGGAGTGATGGGGAACTGCGGCTGGAGGTGTTCGACGAGGCGGGGCAGCTGGTGAACGCTTTCCGCAGTGAGGACCCGAAGGTCGCTCCCGAGCGCGAAAGCGATATGGCCCTCAACAGGGAACGCCTGATCGAGAAGGCCTCTCTTGTGGCGGTCCCCGGGCTGCATCGCTTTGCCTGGGATCTGCGGCACCGCGGTGCCTGGCACAAGGACAGGAAGAAGCGCTACGCCTCGGGACCCCTGGTGCTGCCCGGGACCTATCGGGTACGCCTCACCCATGGAGATCGGGTGATGGAACAGACCCTGCAGGTGCACCTGGACCCCCGCGGGGCTCTCACGGGGGTGACTGATGGGGAGCGGGAAGCGCAGCTGACGATGCAGCTACAGCTTCGGGACCTCCTGGAGCGGGGCCGACGTCTGGCCCACGATCTCGAGGGCCGCGATGAGGCGTCCAGGCTGAGCGAGGCCGAGACCCGGGTTCTGAAAGCGCTGGTCACCGGGAAGGGGACCTACATGCCCCCGGGTCTGTTGAACCAGATTTCCTATCTGGAGTACATGCTCAGGGGGAGCGATCAGGATCCCGGAGATGACGCCAGGGCGCGCTACGCCGAGCTCGCCCGGCGCTTCGAGGAGCTTGAGGCAGCGATACGCTGACGGCGCGGGGGGCGGACTATCCGCCCCGCATCCGCCTCGTCGCGTTCGCCACCACCCATGCCCGAAGGAGATTAGCCCCAGAGTTCGGGGACGGGGGGAGCCACGCGCCCCCCATCACCGTATTCCAGGCCGTGGGGTACGTCGCCGGCCAGGAGCAGGGGACCGTCGATGTCCACAAATCGACAGAACTGGCCAATCACATAGCTCGGCGCCATCGACAGGGAGGTTCCGGTCATGTTCCCGACCATGATGTCCATGCCCGCCGCCCGGGCGGCCCGCGCGAGCGCGAGGCCTTCCGTGAGTCCGCCGCACTTGTCGAGTTTGATGTTGAGCACCTGGTATCGTCGCGCCGCGGCCTCGAACTCTCCGAGGTGCAGGCAGGATTCGTCTGCGCCCAGGGGAACGGCGGGACTGAAACCCTCCAGGGCTTCGTCGCCTCCCCTCGGGAGAGGTTGCTCGATCATGGCAATGCCGAGTTTTTCGCAGTGAGGCAGGTACTCGCGCAGTTCGTCGAAGCTCCAGCCCTGGTTGACGTCGATGATCAGGGAGGCGTCGGGGCGTGCGGCCCGGATCGCTTCGAGGCGCTCCATGGGCTGTTCGGCATTCAGCTTGATCTTGAGGTGGGGGAATGCGGCGGCGGCCGCGGCGCGCTCCGCCATCACCGCGGGAGTTTCGATCCCGAGGGTGAATACGGTGGTCAGGGGGGCAGGCTCGATGTCCAGTAGTTCCCAGATCCGCTGGCCCCGTTGTTTTGCCCGCAGATCCCAGAGCGCGCAGTCCAGGGCATTGCGGGTGCCGCAGGGAGGCATCAGCGATTGCAGGGACTCGGGGGTGAGCTCCGGGGGCAAGGACGGCAGCAGGTCGCTCAATTCGCGCTGCATGCCTTCGGCCGTCTCGTCCAGGTAGTAGCTGCCCACGGCTTCGCCGATACCGACGCAGCCGTCCTGCTCCACCGTGACGCGCAGGGTCTTCGTGTGGGTCCACACGTGGCCCGTGATTGCGAAGGGGACCTCCAGGGGGAACGACAGGACCTCTGAACTGATGTGCATCGCTATCAATCCTCTGTCGAGAGCAATTCGCGCACGATGGCACCGGTGCCATCACGCAGGGGGTCCACACAGGGCAGGCCGTACTTGTCTGCCAGGGACTGCAGATAGCCCCAGCGCTCCCGTTCGTCCATGTCCTGGGTATTGATGCTGATGCCGACGCAGCGGATGTCCGGGTTGGTGAGACGGCCGATGAGCTCGGTGCGTTCGATCACCTCGCCGATCGTCGGCAGAGCAAAGCCTTTCCAGCCTTCGATGTGGCTGCGCCCGGCGGCGTGGCAGACCACAAAGGCATCGGGCTGGGAGCCCAAAAGCAGACCGTGGGAAACCGCGGCATAGCCGGGGTGGAACAGGCCTCCCTGGCCTTCGATCACATCCCAGTGATCGGCGTCGTTATCCGGGGACAGCAACTCGGCGGCGCCGCTGATGAAGTCCGCTACGACGCAGTCGATGGGAATGCCGCTGCCCGCGATCATGATCCCGGTTTGGCCCGAGGCGCGAAAGCTGGTGTTTACCCCGGCTTCCCGCAGGTCTTTCTCGAGCTGCAGTGCCGTGTACTTCTTGCCCAGCGCACAGTCCGTGCCAACGGTCAGCAGGCGTTTGCCCGGGCGGGAGCGGCCACTGCCTACGGGTAACTCCTCCGGGGGCACCCGCACGTCCACGAGGCGCGCGCCGCTGCTGCGGGCTGCCTCCACCAGCGCCGGAATACTGTTCAGGCGCGTATGGAGGCCGGCGACGATATCCAGTCCCGCGCTGGCGGCTTCCACCAGCACAGGAATCCAGGCATCGGGGATGCTCCCGCCGACGGGGGCGGTGCCGATGATGAGGGAGCCCGCACCGGCGGCGGCCGCGCTGCTTCCATCATGGTCCGGCAGACCCAGATCCACGGCATCGGGAGCCAGACGCAGCTGGCCCATGCAGAGTTCCCGGCGCCAGTCCAGGATGCCGCGGGCTGTCTTGGCGTAGGTGGGGCGCAGTTCCTCGCCGACGAAGAGCAGGTAGGGAGTGCGGAGGTTTACGGAGACAGGATTCACGGCATGCTTACTCGCTGGGCAGTGTTGTGGATCGCGCGGGCAATCCGTTCGAGGAGGTGTGTGGGAAAGTCATGGGCCATGCCGGGCAGTACCAGCAGTTCCGCCGCGGGCAGATGCTCGGCGGTATCGATGGCGCACTCCACCTTGATCAGGGGGTCCTCGTCACCGTGGATCACCAGTGACGGCTGCGACACCTGGGACAGCAGGCGCCGCCGGTCCGGCGCGGCGATGATGGCCGCGAGTTGTCGCGAAACGCCCTCGGGATTGTATCCGCCTCGCTGCAGTGCCGCGCTTGCCGTCGCGCGGACCTCCGCATCGTCCTTGGGGTAGCTGCGGCTCTGCAGTGCTTTACGCACCCGGGTATTGCGCTCCAGCACGGACTCCATGTCGTCGGGATCGTCGGGCTTGAGCATCAGCGCCTTCATGGCCTCGCGTTCACCGCGGGGCAGGCTGCGGTGTCCCGTGGTCGACATGATGGAACTCAGGCTGAGGACGCGATCGGGATAGGTGGCCGCCATGAGCTGGGCGATCATGCCGCCCATGGACGCGCCGACCACATGCGCCGCGGGAATATCCAGGGCATCGAGGAGGGCGACGGCGTCTTCGGCCATGTCCGTCAGTTCGTAGCCCACGCGGACCGGCAGGCGCAGCGCCTTGCGCAGCACCAGGGCTGGAATGTTCGGGGCACCGTGGTGGTCCATGCGCGACGACAGGCCGATGTCGCGGTTGTCGAAGCGCAGCACGTGGTATCCCAGGTCCACCAGGTGCTGGCAAAACTCGTCGGGCCAGCCCGTGAGTTGCGTACCCAGGCCCATGATGAGCAGCACCGTTTCATGGTCCCGGTTGCCCTCGGAGACGTACTCCAGGGAGACACCGTTCACGTCCACTTGGGGCATGATCTTTCCTCAGGCTGGCCTTGGGCGAAAATTCATGAATCAACGACCCTGGAATTGTGCTTTGCGGCGTTCCAGGAAGGAGTTGACCCCTTCGGCAGCGTCCTCGCTCTCCATGATGGGTTTGAGAGAGCTGAAAATCTGTTCCGCCAGGACGTCGCGGTCCTCCGGAATCGAGAAGCGGCTCGCTTCGAGCAGGGCCTGCACCGCCAGCGGTGCACCCTCGGCGACACGGCCGGCGATTTCGAGTGCGCGATCGATCTGGGCGCCGGGCTCCGTGAGTTCCTGGACCATGCCCCAGCGGTGGGCCTCCTCGGCGCTCCAGCGATCGCCCGTGAGCAGTACGCGCTGGGCGTTGCCCCAGCCCACTTCCCGGGGCAGGCGATAGCTGGCACCGCCACAGGGGAACAGGCCGCGCTGGACCTCCAGCATCTGGAACTGCGTGTCCGTCGCCGCGACGCGAATCTCGCTGTTGAGCAACATCTCGACACCCCAGGTAAAGCAGTAGCCCTGTACCGCCATCACCATGGGCTTGCGGTGGCGGGGGCCGTGCACCCCCATGGGGTCGATGCAGTCCTCAGCCACGGGCCAGCCTTTACCGCCGCCGAAGTAGGGTGCCCACTGGTCCAGTTCGACTCCGGCGGTGAAGTTCCTGCCCTCCGCGGATACGACGGCGACGCGCAGCGCGTCATCCACATTGAGGCGGTGCAGTGCTTCACCGAGGGCCGCATACATCTCGAGACTCAGGGCGTTGTACTTCTCGGGACGGGTGATGTGCAGGTGCAGTACGGCGCCTTCGGTGCGAATATCGACTTGAGCCATGGGCGTATCTCACGAGAATTCGGGCGCTAGTGTACGTCATCAGATCGCAAGGTTCTAAAGCGCCGCCGCTCGCGCCATACTGCAGTCCCGGCGAGGTGAATGAAGCCAAAATGCCTGCCCGCCGGCAGTCCGGAAGAAGGTCTGCTTCAGGCCTGGTTCGCCCGGCGCTACACCAACCGAAGGAGATGCCCATGGCCCCCCTGACCCGAAACCTTTCCGCCGCCGCGGCGCTGCTGTGTGTCACCGCCTGTGGCGACAAAGCGCCTCCTACTCAATCTGCCGTGCCGGCGGCAGCCGACGTGCTGCCCTATGGTGGCTGGCCTTCCCCCGTCAGTGCCGAGTCCCTGGTGTCCGGGGCCCGGAGTATCTGGGGCCTGCGCCGGGACGGCGAGGAGCTGTACTGGCTGG
>CAXBBA010000180.1:0-5407 GCA_963973805.1 uncultured Halieaceae bacterium
ATGGTAAACTGCATTGAATTTCCCCGGCCCTGGGACGTCTAACTAGGGCAGTAGTCCAGGAACAGGGAAGCAAGTGGCAACAGAAAAACTCGGTGAGATTCTCATCGGCAAGGGCAGGCTGTCGGCCCGGGACGTGGAGCGTGCGCTCCTGGCCCAGGCAGAGATGGGCGACCTTTTCGGTCGCGTATTGGTCAAGCTGGGCCTGGTGTCCGAGACCGATGTCGCCCAGGCTCTGGAGATCCAGCTCGCCATACCCCTTTTGCCCGCCTCGGAATATCCCGAGCAGGTGACGGTGCCCGAGGGCCTGTCCCGGGACTTCCTCGTCAGCAATACGCTGGTACCCGTCGGTGGAGACGAGGAGCAACCCGTGTTTGCCGCCGCCGTCCCCCAGGACCCCTATCTGGCCAAGGCCCTGACCATGGCCCTGGACCGGCCCGCGCGCCTGTTGCTGGGCACCGACAGTGATATCGCCCGGGCTCTGGAGCAGATGCTGCGGGATGACGAGGCCACCGACGATGAAGAAGACGCCGAGGATCACTTCGGCGGCCAGTCCGACGACGAGTTCATCGAGCACCTGCGGGACCTGGCCAGCGAAGCCCCGGTAATCCGCCTGGTGAACCAGTTGATCCACCGGGCGCTGGATCTGGGGGCCTCCGATATCCACATCGAACCCTTCGAGGACGGCCTGCACCTGCGCTATCGCGTGGACGGTGTACTTCAGGATATGCCCGATGCGCCCAGCGTCAGCCTGGCGCCGGCCATCGCCTCGCGCATCAAACTGCTGTCCCACATGAACATCGCCGAGCGTCGCCTGCCCCAGGACGGGCGCATCATGACCAGGGTAAAGGGCCACGAGCTGGACCTGCGGGTCTCCACGATCCCCACGGTGCACGGTGAGAGCATCGTGATGCGGGTGCTGGATCGCCAGAGTATCCGCCTGAGCCTGACGGACATGGGCTTCTCCCGGGATACGCTGGAGCGCTACGAGGAACTGCTGGCCCGGCCCCACGGTGTGCTGCTAGTCACGGGGCCCACGGGTTCTGGCAAGACCACGACGCTTTACGCCTCCCTCGCGTCCATGGAGTCCACGGACAGCAAGATCATTACCGTCGAAGACCCCGTCGAGTATCAGCTTCCGGGCGTCAACCAGATTCAGGTGCACGCGCAGATCGAGCTGACTTTTGCCCGGGCGCTGCGGGCGATCCTGCGCCAGGACCCGGACATCATCATGATCGGCGAGATGCGCGATACGGAAACCGCCCAGATCGGCGTGCAGTCGGCGCTCACGGGGCACCTGGTGTTGTCCACGCTGCACACGAACACCGCGGCGGGCGCGATCACTCGTCTGGAAGACATGGGCATCGAGCGGTACCTGATCACCTCGGCGGTGAACGGCGTACTGGCCCAGCGTCTGCTGCGCACGCTCTGCAAGCATTGTCGCCATCCCGTGGAACTGCCGGAAGAAGCGATCGACGCCTATGGCCTGGGGCGCTTTCTGGCGCCGGGGGAGCGGCGCGTGTACGAAGCCCGCGGCTGCGAGCACTGTGGCAATACGGGCTACGCCGGACGGACCGCAATCCACGAGCTGTTCCCCCTGGATGACACGCTTCGCCGGGTGATCCAGTCCGGCGCCGATGCCAGTGCGTTGCACAGCGCCGCTCGCGGTCGCGGCATGATCACCCTGTACGAGGACGGCCTGCGCAAGGTGGTGGCCGGGGAGAGCTCCCTCGAGGAAGTGCTCCGGGTCACCCAGGACCAGAGCCAGGAGGACGGTGACGCCGTTGCCGCGCCCCTGACCGCGCAGTCCGGGCCGGCCTGACCCCGTGGCCAATTTCTATTATCGGGCGGTGAGTCGCGACGGACGGAGCGTCGATGGCACGCTGGAGGCGGCGGGCCTGGAGCTGGCTTCGCGCCAGTTGCGAGCCCGGGGTCTGACCATTCTGTCGCTCCGCGCCGATGAGGCGGGCAGCGCCGTAGGGCGCAGCGGCGGTCGTGCTCCGTCGCGCCAGGACGTGCTGGCCATGACCACGGAACTCGCGGTGCTACTGCGCGCCGGACTGCCTCTGGACCGCTCCCTGAAAGTGCTCATCGACATGGCGTCCGTGCCCTCGATGGAGGCGCTGCTGCGAGATGTGCTCAAGTCCGTGAAGGATGGCAAGGCGCTGAGCACCGCCCTGGAGCCCTATGCCGACCTGTTCGGTCGCTTCTACCTGAGCATGGTGCGCAGCGGTGAGGCCAGCGGTGAGATGTCCGCCGTGCTCGATCGCCTCGTCACCTATCTCGAAGAGGCCAAGGCGAATCGCGACAGCGTGGTGTCGGCGCTGGTATACCCCGCCATCCTGCTGGTGGTGGCGGTGCTGTCAGTGGTGGTCATGCTGGTGTTCGTGGTGCCCCAGTTCGAGGCCCTGTTCAATGACATGGGGGAATCCCTGCCGGTGCTTACGCGCCTGGTGATCGGTGCGGCGGACTTCGTCGCCGCCTGGTTCTGGGTGCTGCTGGTCGCCGGTGCCCTGGCGGGGCTGGCGCTGCGCAACTGGATCCGCAGTCCCGGGGGGCGGGAGCGCCTGCACCGAGGATTGCTGGCCGCGCCCATCGCCGGCACCATCGTCTTCGAATTCGAGATTGCGCGCTTCGCCCGCACCCTCGGTACGCTGCTGGGCAACGGGGTGCCGCTGCTCCGCGCCCTCCAGATTGCCATCGAGACGGTGGAAAACGTGATCCTGCGTGAGGCCCTGGGGGCCCTGACCCCGGCGGTGAAGGCGGGGCAGCGCATGTCCGTGGCGCTGGAAGAGACGCGCATGTTCACGCCCATGGTGATCCAGATGACCCGCGTGGGCGCGGAATCCGGTGCCCTGGGTACCATGATGCTCGAACTCGCGAAGGTCTTCGACGACCACGTGAACTCGGGCGTCAAACGCAGTCTTACCCTTCTCGAACCGCTGCTCATTCTCAGCATGGGCGCACTGATCGCGGTGATCATCATCGGCATTCTCATGGGCATCCTGTCCGTGAACGATCTCGCTGTGTGATGTACCAACAACTTTGTTAACAGGATGAAGCGATGAACAAACAACGCAGAAATCGGGCAGGCCAGGGTGGCTTCACACTGATGGAACTGCTGGTGGTGCTGGCGATTCTGGGCCTGCTCATGAGTCTGGTGGGGCCCGCGGTGCTGAACCAGTTGGGCGGCGCCAAGAGCAAAACCGCGCTGATTCAGATCCGTGACCTGGAGCAGGCGCTCGAAATGTACAAGCTGGATGTGGGGCGCTATCCCACCACGGCCCAGGGGCTGGGCGCGCTGGTGACCAAGCCCTCCGGCGTGTCGGGCTGGAACGGCCCCTATCTGAAGGGTGCGGTCCCCCAGGACCCCTGGAATCAGGATTACCTCTACAAATACCCCGGTGAGCGTAGCGAGCTCGACATCATGACCTATGGTCAGAACGGCTCTCCCGGCGGCGATGGTGAAGACAGCGATATCGGCAACTGGCAGTAAGTGCCCCGGCGAACCCCGCTGCGCAGCGCAGCGGGGCTTCAGCCTGGTGGAGCTCATGGTGGCCATGGCCATCGCGGGCATCGTGATGGCGGCGGTGGTGCCTTATTCCCTGCGCTTCTACGAAGGTATGGAGCGCCGTCAGGCCGTGCGCAACACGGTGACGCTGCTCATGACCGCCCGGGAGCAGGCACTGGCGACGGGGCGTAATCGCGACGTGTTCGTGCGTCCCTCCACCGGCCGTATCTGGCTGGGCGACCGGGAGCAGCGCGCGCCCGGGGGCTTGAGCATTTCCGTGCGCGGCGCCCGGCAACTCAATCGAGATGGTGTGGGCGTCATCCGCTTCTACCCCGACGGCAGCGCCAGTGGTGGGTGTATCGACTTCATCCGCAGCGACGGTACGGGTACGGGTATCGAAGTGGACTGGCTGGTCGGCCGGGTCACCCAGCACAGCCTGGTGGGTCCGTGAAGCAAGGCGGAACCAGAAGGGCCGCGGCGGGGTTTTCCCTCCTCGAGATGCTCGTGGCCATGGTGATTCTCGGTCTGGCCCTGGGCGCGATGTACCAGGCCGCCGGGGGAGCGACGCGCAACCTCCGCACCGATGAGCGCTATGCCTACGCCGTGGAGCTGGCCCGCTCCGTGCGCGCCAACTACAGCCAGGTTCCCCGCCAGGGCCTGGCCGAGAGCGGCGAGACCGCCGGGGGATTCCGCTGGAGCGTCGAGGCCCGACCCCTCCAGCGTCCCCGGGGCTCCCGCCTGGACCAGGGCCGGCTCCAGTCCCTGCGCGTGCGCGTCAGCTGGCCCGACGGTGTGCGCGAACGCTCCGTGCAGCTGGCCTCCATCGCGTACGGGGTGGACCCATGAAAGCGCTGGATGCGGGTCGGGGCTTTACCCTGGTCGAGATGCTCGTGTCGATCACCATCCTGTCCCTGGTGATGCTGGCGACAGTCACGGGGCTGCGCACGCTGGCGTCCACGCAGACATCCCTGATGGCAGTGACCACCCGCAACGATGAAATGCGCAGCGTGAGCAGCTTTCTTCGCGACGCCCTGGAGGCCGCCGTCGGGGGCAGTGACAGCGGTGGTCTGAGTCTCGGCGGTGGCCGCAACGAGGCGACGATCTTCGAGGTCAGCCGCGACAGCATCCTGTGGCGCACCAGCCTGCTCTTTGGTGAGGTTTCAGGGGGCAGCTACGTGGTTCGCGTGGCCCGGGAAGACAGCCGGATCGTACTGCGCTGGCAGCTATTGGATGCAAAAGGGGAAGTCGGCGATTGGAATAATGCGCCCTCGCGTCCGTTAGTGGAAAACGTGCAGGAGTTTTCCGTGGCCTACCGCCGCGAGTGGGATGGGGCCTGGAAAGCGAGCTGGGACGAGCGCGGCCTGCCGGGTTGGGTGCGCCTGAACCTGAGGGCGGGGGGACGCTACTGGCCCGAGATGATTCTGGCGGTGGCCCAGTGAGGCATCCGCGGCGGGGCGCTTCGGCCCAGGCGGGGGTGGCCCTGGCCATCGTGGTCTGGTTCATCGCCGGCATGTCCCTGCTCGTGGCGGGGATTGTGATGTCCGCGCGCTCCGACTCGCGCCTGGCCCAGCTGCACCTGGGGCGTGCCCAGGCTGCCGCTGCCGGCGATGGGGCCATCGCCCTGCTGCTGGCGGATGTGCTGGAAGGGCGTTTTGCTGAAAACGGTGCTTCGTTGCCCCAGGGACGTTATCGCCTGGGGGAGCACGAGGTCACGGTGCTGGCGATCAATCAGGAGGTGCTGGTGGACATTAACAACGCGACACCTCCCCTGCTGGAGGAGGCATTTGCAACGGCGGGAATCGGCGGTGAACGCGCGGTGGCGCTGGCGGGGGCTGTTGTACAATGGCGCCGCGAGGCCAGTCGCAGCGCGGCGCGGCCCTTTGCCTCCCTCGAGGATCT
>CAXBBA010000181.1:0-5406 GCA_963973805.1 uncultured Halieaceae bacterium
GCGCCCGCGCGGTGGCCGGGACCGCTTTGTACGAGAAGGTTACAAAGGGCACCACCCCTGTCCGTCGAAGGGAGTCAATGAAGTCAGGCACGCGCCGGTAGTTGAAGAGGGCCTCCTCGGCAAAATCGGCAGCGGCTTTCGGGATCATCCCGGCCTTCCGCTTATCGATATACATTGCCATCTTGAAGAGCTTCTCTTCGTACTGATACATATCAGCAGGGGCCTTCCCGATCTTCCGAAGCGTGGTGGTCAATCCTTTCTCCAGTCCACCGATGTCGCCGGAGATGTCGAGTAATTTCGGCAATTCCGCAGCGGCAAACGTGTCCTGAAGAAACGATCCGGCCGCCTTGGCTTCACGGAAATACTCGTCCTTGTTATTGAGGGAACGCATGGCTTGAACATACCGCTGCGGCCGAAACGGGGAGAGTCCCGCCATCGTCGCCAGCATGTAATTGCTCATCATGTTGCGGGAGTGTGTGGCGGGGCTGAGCACCACCTTGCCATACTTCCACCACCCCACACCTGTGCGCCACATCTGCATGGCCTGCCCTGGCTTCGTCATGGCCCGGTTTAAATCATTGGCAATGGCCTCTGGAAACCACTTACCCGCCGCCGGTCCAGCGGCTTTCACATCAGGGACTTGAGCGAAGCCCGGTCTGGCCTTACCTTCCCCGAATTTCTCTGTCGTGTCCTTCAAGAACCGACGGAGCGCCACGAGCTGCCCGGAGAGCATCTCCCCCTTCGCGACCGGATGCGCGGCTTCCATGATTTGGACCAGCTTCTTACGTGTCGCGTCATCGGCAGTGCGCTCGGTAAGGTGTTTCCTGCTCTCGCGCACGGACTTCGGGCTGAGCCCCTTCATTCCCGACACCTTGACCGCTTGATCGAGAGCCGCTACATCTTCAGGATCGACGCCTCTCTTGGCGAGCTGCGCGAAATACTCAAGAGGGTCTTCGTATTTCAAATACTCGTGGCGAATATGGCGACCCTTCCATTTCTTAAATGTTTTGTGGGTCATTAACCCCGCATCCACTAACGCCTGCCCCAGGGCGATGTCGCGGCCGACCGCTTCCTCGGCTAACGATCCGAGACGTGCGGTGTCTTCGCCTCGTGCGGATGCCTGCTTTAACACATCGCGCTGCCGTCCTTTCGATCCGGCTTCCATGTACTGAGTGATCGTGCGTTGTTCGGCAGAGGGAAGAGCGCCAATCCGCTTCCCGATGTCCATCGCCTCTTCCGCTGCCAGTGCCGATTCTCGGAAGCGTCGCTCGGTAAACTCGATGTATTCCTTCGGTTTTCCAAAGTCGGTAACCAGGGCGCGACCGATCGCTTGCACGGGCTTCGTGGCCGCTATGGGCGCGACCGCTCGTTGCACGCGCTCAGACTTCAATAACGCGGGAATGCCCGCCACTCTTGCCAGCTTGGCCGGTGTGAGAATCCAGAGCGGATCAGCCACGAGGTCCAGCGCCAGACCCGCCGCCGTCGCTTTCCCCCCCGTCAGTCCATACTCCCCCACCACGTCACGGCCTGACACATCCTTACGCACCGCCTCGGCCCCGCCGCGCCATATCTCCGCGGGCGTCGGCAATCGCCCCTTCTCCCGTGCGCGGGCCGTCGCCAAGGCGGGGCCATAGATGAGGGCTTGCTGGGGGGCGCGGATTCCCCTGAAGAGGCTACTGACGCCGCCGCCCGCAACATCACGCGCACGACGCCACAATGAGGGGTCCTCGTCCTGCGCGGGTGTCCTGGTCGGTGCGACACGGCGCGTCCTCATCTGTGGCTGCATTTGTGCGAAGGTGCCCTGGGGACCGCCCCCACTAGTCGCAACATCTCTCGACTGTTGATCTACGCGCGCCTGGAGCGTACGCAGGAACCCGGCGCGGTCAGGCTTGCGACGTCCGACACCAGGCGCACGAAACGAAGCCCCTGGAGCAGACACAGGCGTCTGTTGTGACCGCGCCCTGGCATCGACACTCCTGAGAAACGCTCGACGTTGCGCTTCAGTCGGCATCAACTACCTCTACCGGACCCTCGGCAGGGGTGGACTGGCGAGGGGACGATCCGTAAGCAATGGTCTGCGGGATATCGCTGCGCCTTTCGCGGCTGCGGTTTGGGCTATGTCACCCACATCCTGACCCCACCGCGTCAATCTGCCGAGTTGCCGACCCCACTGGGTGCCTGGTTCTGATACGTCGCTGGCAGGGGGAGGACCCACGGAGGCAGAGCTAGCGGGGAGATTGATATCGGTGGAGCGACTTCGACGCGCTGGTTTCCCTTTCCCTAACCAAGAAGGCGAGCCATCGTCTTCCACCACGTCAATGCCCCTGGACCTGTAGCTAGCAGCCGCCTCCTCCATCGCGGTGGCGAGGGTGACCATTTCGCCGGATTCGTCCGGGTTCATACACGCTTCCCAGCGTACTCACGTCCGGCAGATTGGCCGTCAGCCTCCAGTCGTCGAACGTACTGAACTCCTCTCGCCCAGGATCGGCCAGAGCGCCAGGTGCTCCTACTCTCAGATTGTGTCGTTTGATCTCGTCGTCATAAATATTTTGGAGTAAGGGTTCGCGCAACGTCCTCGGGTCTATTGAGGCGGCATAGAGCGCCTGCTCTGCCTTATGGATCGCAGACCGGTTTCCACCCGCGAGCGCACCCTGGTAATTCGCACTCAGAAATGCACGCCTGTCTTTAAGGTCGGCTGTGCGACCCATGCTTGCCGCCTTAATCCGAGCCTCACGGTCCAGTTGACCCTCCCTAATGGCAATCCGTGGGTCCGCTGTTCGGGTGTAGCCGTAATACGCCAGGTGGGCCGCATCGGACTCAGGGGTGTCCAGCCCATGCGTATCGTCTATTCTGGTCATTTCCTTAAACAAGCGGTCTGCTTCCTTCAGCCTCTCTATCTCTAGGCGGTGTGTGTCGCTGCCCAATTGCGCTTCCTCTGCGCGAGCCTCATGGCTAGTCATTAGGGCGCCATGTTCCTCTGTAGCCCTCTGGCGGACTTGATACGCCTCAAGGTACGAGGGAGGAAGCTGGAGAGCAAACTGCTCCTGCACCCATGCCGTTGCCCCCTCCGCATCCACCTCACCATTGGGATCCGTAAAGCGTGTCTGCGCGGTGGCTAGGATTCTGTCGCGTGTCCTGTCGCGCTGCCGATCCTGCTCACCTTGCGCTGCCTCCACCTTTCCCGCAGCTAATAACTGTTCGGTCCGCTCTATATTCAGGCCGCGAAGCCGAGCCTCCTGTTCGCGGATCGGGGCCTCCCGCTGCTCAGTGACGTAGGCGTCAATGCCCTGGCCGATGTTCTGCCCCAGGCCGCTCCACTTCTGCTGCGTAATGTCGCCCAGGCGGAGCTGCCCTCCCGCTTCGGCCTCTGCCGCACTTAACTCGGCGCGACTTCGGGCCTCGGTGCCGCGCCCCATCAGGTCCGTGATGGCGCCGACGTACGGATTAACGCGAGGTTGGTATTGAAAAGGCATCGCTAGGCGTTCGCGAGCATGAACTGCTCGTTGAAGCGGTCAGTGCCCTGCTGACGCCACTGGTTGTACTGGTCCGTCCACTGCCGATACCGGTTCGCGTAGTCCTGCTGGCGACGCTGAGCCTCGTTTTGCCAGCTCTGCTGATAGCCAAGCTGGTTGAACTGCGCGGCAGCCGCCCGGTTGGCTTCATTCTGCGCGTAGGCCGACGCGCGGTCCTCCTCGCCCATCTGGTACGCCCCGAGCCGTCCGGCTTCCGTCGCCCCCCAGGCTTGAAACTGCTGCGGTGCATTGAGGCCGAAGGACGCCTGCCGCGCGGCTTCATTCATGCCCCAGGTATTCGCCGCGCGGTTGTACACATTCCCGTACTCCTGGCTCGCGGCCTGCTGGCCGTAGTCCAGAATATTCTTCATGGTGCCGCCGGTATTCGTCACCCCGCGAGCAGCCCCGCTCCGCTCCAGTGCGTCTTGCCCTTGCTGTAGGCGAAACTGGTAGCCAGGGTCCGCCGTCAGTTGCGCGCCCGTGGGGGCCGCAAACGGGGTCTGGGGGGTATAGATGGGTGCTTCATAGATGCCAGGCTGGTACGGCAGCGGAGGCGTGTAGGGCGTCGGCGCAGCGTAGGGGTCAAAGGACGCCGAGCCCATCGTCGGCGTGGGCGGCGCCGAGCGGGTCCACGGCCCCATGAGGCTCTGGACGCCGCTGGGGCCACCGCCATAGCTAGGGCCACTCCAAGGCCCAGGACCGCCGCTAAACCCACCGGTGGGGCCACCACTGGGTCCAGGTCCATCATCAGGGCCACGTCCACCCCCTGGTATATTCGTCGCATTGGCCTTGTAGCGCGCAAAAGCTGCGTCGAGCCAGACCTGGGGGTGTACCCCTTCGTTGCCCTGCGTCTTAATCTGACGGAGCATGTCCTCTATGGTGTAGCCGTCATACGAGGCACCTTGGGCCTCGGCCCCAGCCCGAAGCTGTCGCTCCCATCCCTCCCGCCCCTCCTCAATCATCTTGTAGATGGCGTCGGACACGCTCGGGTCGGCGTCGTCTGGGCGTTTCCATGTGGTGCCGTTGGGCGGGGGCTTCTCCTGGCCATTCACCTCCTCCGGCTCCTCCTCCTCCTCCTTCTTCTCCTCCTCCTCCCCAGCACGCAGCCGATCTCGGCGTTGCTGATCCAGCCGCCTCTGGCTTATCCCGGTATCACGCTGTTCAGGGTCAAACCCCAGCGCCGACATCGCACGGTCCTCATCGCCGGGGTTGTTGGTGACGAAGAGCCGATACGCCAGCAACATTTCATCGGTCCAGAAAGGGTCTGGCCCCATTTCCTCATCGAGATACGCCATGACTCACCTCATGCGGTCGGGGGATGCTCATACTCGGGATAAGAGAAGGCGGTCTGCCGGGGGTCCGGCAGGTCCACCCAATCGGGCTGCTGAAGCGCCCCAGGTAACTCGATCGGCCCAATCTCACGGCCGCCGGGGGGTTGTGGCGTTCCCGTCAGTGCCGCGAGCCTGCCAATCCGTCGCTGCTGGGGCGCAAAGCGCCCGTATTCGCGTCGGATGCCAGCTTCTAGTTCCGCGCGAGCATTGAAGCGATTCGCCCTGGCTTCATTGAACCCCAGACGCTCTCCCCACCGACTCAGGCCGAAACGGTTGAAGTCCACGTCTCCCGCGCGGTTAAAAAGACCGAGTTCCCGCTGCCGCTCAAGCTCCCAGTTCGCCTTCTGGGCAAAGTAGAATTCCTTCTCAAGACGCTCGGCCTCCTCCTGCTGGAAGGCGAGCTGATCCTTCGCGGTCTGCTGCGCCCAGCGCCCAGCCTGCCGAGCGGCGTCGGCCTGAATCTGGGCCGCGCGCGTCGAGCCTTTCGCCTGTTCGCGGCTGCCGATCCAGTTAAAGAATCCCTTAATTCCAGCGCCTATGACTGGAATGGCAAGGGCTGCTAG
>CAXBBA010000182.1:0-5390 GCA_963973805.1 uncultured Halieaceae bacterium
CGTTCTGCGCCTCATCGAAGAAGAGGCGATCAAGGAACGCAGCGCGGAAGTCCGCGCCATCGTCCCCGTGGATGTGGCCGCGTACCTGCTGAATGAGAAGCGCACGGCTCTGGGAGAAATCGAGAGCGTCACCAAGGTACGCACCCTGGTCATTCCCAATCCGAATCTCGAAACACCACACTTTGAAGTACAGCGCTTGCGGGACGACGAAGTGGATGGCGACGAAGAGAGCAGCTACAAGGTCGATATCGCCGTGCCCGATACCGACGTTATTTCTGACGCCCACAGTGCGAGCATTCCGCGCCAGGAAGCCCTGGTGCAGGGCGTTGCACCGTCCCAGCCCGCCCCCGTGGCCGCTGCGACGGAAGTCGAAGCGCCAAAAGCAGAAGCTCCCGCCCCCACCGAGTCCACCGCCGCGCCAGAGATGGTAGCCGATGCCGAGGTACGTCCGGGCCTCGCGCAGCGCCTGTGGGTCAGCTTCTTCGGCCCTGCGGAACCCACCGCCGATACGGCCGCAGAGGCTCCGGTGGAGCAGGTCCGGACCGACGTTCCTGCACAAGCAACGGACAGCGACGCGGACGAGGAGGAGAAACCCCGCCGCAACCGTCGCCGTCGTCGCCGTGGTGGTGCCGGTCGCAACAATCAGGAACGCGCTGATGGTGCGGAGCGCAGCGAAGCTGCCACGGTTGATGCGGTTGCGGTTGCGGATGCGGATGTCGAAACTGCCTCGGATGCCGACGCCGATGCCGGTGCGGGCAGCGAAGATGGAGAGAGGCGCGAAGACGGTGGTCGCCGTCGTCGTCGCCGTCGTCCCCGTGGTGGCCGCCGCAACAATGGCGAACGCAGCGAGAACGGTGTAAGCACCGACGCGGAGGAATCCGTCGAGGCAGTTGACGCCGCAGACAGTGACGATGACGTCAATGGTAACGATGACGCCGATCGGGACGAGAACAAGCCCCGCCGCCGTCCTTCAGACCAGCGCCGCAGCGGCCCCCGTCGCCGCCGCCGTCGCCCCGAGGTCGTGGTAGATGGCGCCGCCAACGAGAGCAGCAGTGACGACGACGCAGATTCCTCTGCGGTGGATACGGCAGTAGCAGCCGCGGCTGTCGCCGGAGCCGCCACGGCGGTTGCCGCCGTCGCAGCGGAAGCGGTGAGCGAAACGTCGACGGCAGCAGAGAATGGGGTGGACGCTGCAGCGGAAGTCCCGGAAGCTCCCGCGGCTGATCCGATTGCCCCGGCCTCCTCCGACACGGACGAGGTGGTCAGCGTTGAAGCGGTCGAAGACGCCGCCGCAGACGCCCCGGAAGAAAGCGAGCCGGAGATCGAGGTTGTCGCCGAGACCCCGGAAATCAGCTCCAGCATCGAAACGGCCATGGGCGTGAGCCCGGTACCCGTGCCCGTCACCGGGGAACCCATTGCTGTGGAAGATGAAGCTCCCGAGGCAATTGCTGAGCCGGAGGCTGTCGCAAGCCCCGAACCGGTGGTGGAAGCGGTAGCGAGCGCATCCGAGAGCGTGACGACGGGAGGCGCCCGCGCGATGAACGATCCCCGCGAAGCGCCCTCCCCCGTGCGCGAGGTCAAGGTCGAGACCATGAGCCTGACCATGTTCCGCGAGGAAGTGCCGCCCGTGGCGGCTCCGGAGCGCAATGTGGTCCGGGCCAGCAATGACCCCCGCGGTCCCCGCAGCGACGACAGCGCATCGGGCGCCGGCGCTGCCTGACGCGCCCGCTACGTCCCGGCCGGCCCCGCGCCGGCCGCTGAAAGGCTCCGCTTGCGGGGCCTTTTTTGTGACTGTCAGCTCAACGCCAGCGCCATGCCAGCCCCACGCCCGCAAACCAGGCATCGTTTTCGAAGTCGTAGGCGCAATTGATATCCCATTGCAGGTCGCGGCCCACGGCGACCGTCAGCCCCGTTTCGCCCCAATGCTGATCCTGGTCTGCAAAGTAGCCGGCATAGCCTGCGTAGATGGCCACGTCGTCGTTTACCGCGAGGGACAGCGTGGGCAGCAGGGACAGCTCCGTGTCGCCCCCAGCGACGGGCGTTGCGGCCCCGAGGTTCAGGGTGAATCCCAGATTGCCTGAGAGTGCTGTCTCACCCACCAGCGTCGCGTAGCCGTTCAGCTCCTCGTCGGTCACCGCGTCCGTACCCGTGGGGTAGCCGAGGCCGGCAATGAGGGCCCACTGCCAGTTCGCCGCATCGCCCAAGGGTAGCTTGATACCGAGGCCTGCGTCTGTGAACTGCGTGTCCTCTCCCGCAACGGAAAACACCGGTGCGGGCAGGGACAAGCGGAGCTCGAAATCAGCGACACCGATGCGCAGCAAGGCCGAAGTCTCGCCGATGCGGTCCGGCCCGGTATCTGACGCCGTGGCGCCCAGCTCGAGCAGCCAGACGTCGGGCGCGATGGTCCACGCCCCGTCGCCCAGCCCGGGGCGGTCGGCGATCAGGCGCTCTGCTTCACCCCTGACGGTTTCCTGAGCGGCTACCTGAGCACTGATCAGCAGGGCCCCGGCAAGGGTTGGCAGCGTTAAGCTGCGCGCAGGCGCCGTGCGCAAGAGACAGATCATGGCGGTCCACCGCGAAAAAGTGCGGTTTCAGCATAAGTCCCGCCCCCGGAGCAGGTCAAAGTGTGACGAATCCGTTGCACCCAGACGCCCGGTCCGTATAATCGCGTTTCCCGCATCGCGGGACACGGTGGGCTGGCTGAGTGGTCGAAAGCGGCGGTCTTGAAAACCGTTGAGGGTTTATCCCCTCCCGGGGTTCGAATCCCTGGCCCACCGCCATATTTGTAAAACGCCCTTCGCGGGCGTTTTTTTTTGCCTCGGTTCCGGGTATCGCCTCAACGAACGCTGACTCAGCGCACATCGGCAGCCCATGATTGGGGGCCATAGCGGCCCCCGACCCTGCTCCGTCCGCTAAGACGCGTCGGTGTAGCGCTGAATGACCTTCTTGCCCAGCGCCATCTGGTGAACCTCGTCGGGGCCGTCCGCCTGGCGACACCAGCGGGCGTAGTTGAATTGCTCGGCCATGCACCAGTCGCCCGTGAGCCCCCCCGCACCGAACATCTGCATGCAGCGATCGATGATGTTCTGCACCATCAGGGGAACGGAGGACTTCGTCGCGGAGATAAGCGGGATGGATTCCTTGACCCCCACCGAATCGATGCTCCAGCAAGTCTTCTGCACCAGCAGGCGAGCCATTTCAATCTCTGAAAAGGACTTCGCGATGTTCTCGCGGATGGACTGGTGCTTGGCCAGGGGCTTGCCGATGGTGTGGCGGTCCACCGCTCGCTGGCAGGCGAGTTCCAGACTGCGCTGCGCTGCGCCCACGAGACGCATGCAGTGATGCATACGGCCCGGAGCGAGGCGGCTCTGGGCGATTTCGAAGCCGCGTCCTTCGCCGAGGAGCACGTTGTCATAGGGTACACGCACGTCATTGAAGCGCAGTTCCGCATGCCCGATGGGTGCATCGTCGTAACCGAGGGTGCTCAGGGGGCGAACAATCTCCAGACCGGGGGTGTCTTTCGGGACCAGGACCTGGGTCTGCTGCAGGTGGCGGTTTTCGTTGTCCGGGTCCGACTTGCCCATAACAATGAATATGCGGCTGCGCTCGTACATCGCGCCGGTGATGAACCACTTGCGACCGTTCAGCACCCACTCGTCACCTTCGCGCCGGATCTCCAGCTGCACGTTGGTAGCGTCGCTGGACGCCACCTGGGGCTCGGTCATTGCATAGCAGGAGCGAATCTCACCCGCCAGCAGCGGCGTCAGCCACTGGGCCTTCTGCGCCTCCGTGCCGAAGTTCATGAAGACTTCCATGTTGCCCGTATCCGGAGCATTGCAGTTGAACACTTCGGGACACCAGATAACCCGTCCCATCACCTCGGCCAATGCGGCGTAGTCGACGAAGCTCAATCCGCCATGATCGCTGTACTCAGCGTGATGGGGACTGATGAACAGATTCCACAAGCCGGCCTCCTTTGCCTTCGCCGTGAGCTCGTCCATCAGGGGGACGCGGGCAAAGCGGGATCCGGCGTTCGCCAGCTGCTCTTCATAGGCAACTTCGTTGGGGTAGATGTGTTCGTCCATGAACGCTTCCAACTGCGCAAGAAGCAGGCTGGCTTTTTCGGTGATCTGGTACACGTAGAGTCCTCTATTGAACGGTGGATGATTAGAGTTGTATGCGTCCGCAGGTGGACGCGGGGATGAGTCCCTGACTCAGGGACTGCTGAGCACCTCGAGCTGCTCGACGAAGGAAGCCCAGGACTGGCGGTCCGCTTCTTCGTGGTAGCGGGGACTGCCGAACACGGAAAAGGCGTGGGGGGCGCCGCTGTATGTGGTCATTTCGTGCGTGATCCCCGCCGCTTCAAGATCGACGGCCAGGCTTGCGAAATCCTGCATCGACACGGCCTGGTCCGCCGTGCCGTGGTACACCAGCACCTTGCCCCGGGTCGCGGAGTAATCCTGGTCTTCGGGACGGCTGAGACCTCCGTGGAACGATGCGAAGGCAGACAGTGCCTCGCCACTTCGCGCCAGCTCCAGCACCGCTGTTCCCCCGAAGCAATAGCCCGCCGCCACTACCGGCTTCTGCTCCCCGAGCCTGCTGCGCGCCTGTTCCAGGGCGGCGCTCAGGAGGCGACGCATTTTCTCGCGGTCGCCATAGAGCTCACCGGTCAGGCGCCGCTTGTCGGCGGTTTCCGTCGGACGTACGCCGGCGCCGAAGAGGTCGGCGGCGAAAACGTCGTAGCCCAGCTCCGCCAGCATCGCCGCACGCTGCTCTTCATAGGCAGTCAGACCGTCCCAGTCGTGGACGATCAGCACGAGGGCGCGCCCCTCCTCGCTGGCCTGAAAATAACCTTCGTAGGCAACACCCTCCACGTCGTAGGTCACACGCTCTCCAGCGTAAGCCTGGCTTGCTCCGATGAGCAGGCTGCAAAGGCTCAGTACCGGGAACAGCTTATGCATATTTTTTCACCCAACAAAACTGAACGTATATCATGGTGCCAATGGCAACGCTGAGGCAAATTGTTTGAGCACTGCAGACTGGTGGGTAGTCGGCGTATACCTGGCTGCCATGCTCGCGCTCGCTGCGGCTTTAGGGCGCAGCAACAAAAGCCGCCAGGACTACTACCTGGCCGGCAGCGACCTGCCTCCGGCTGCCCTGGCGACATCGATCCTGGCGACCCAGTGCTCCACCAACAGCCTGCTCGGGGCTCCCGCCTTCGTCGGTTTCAGCATCGCGGGCGGTCTTGTCTGGCTGCAGTATGAGCTTGCGGTGCCCCTGGCGATGCTGGCGCTCACGCTACTGTTTCCCGCCATTCACCGATCGGGCGTCATTTCGATCTACGCGTTTCTGGAGCAACGCCTCGGGCGCGAGGTGCGCCTGACCGCCAG
>CAXBBA010000183.1:0-5386 GCA_963973805.1 uncultured Halieaceae bacterium
CTCACCGAGGGTCTGTTCCAGATGCACGTAGAATCGCTCCATGTTCTCCTGGGTCGCCGGCGCCGCATCCCACTCGGCATCGGGCTCCGAGGGCAGCTCATCGGCAACGGCGAGCATATGCAGTCCATAGCTCACCACCTGCACGGCCATGGCCAGATTCAGGGAACTGTAGGCATCACTGGTGGAAATCGCCAGGTGCAGGTTGCAGCGCATGAGCTCTTCGGTGTTCAGACCATTGTCCTCGCGCCCGAAGAGAATCGCCACCTCCGTACGGCCTGATTCCCTCGCCACCTCCGCCGCGCCGCGCCGGGCGTCGAGCACGGGCCAGGGTATGCGCTGGTCCCGCGACGTCGCGGCCACCACAAAGCCACAGTCTGCGATCGCCTCATCGAGCGTATCGACGACCCGCGCCGCCTCCAGCACGTCCCGCGCTGACATGGCCCGCCAGATCGCCTGGGGGTCGGGATACTGCTGGGGGGCGACCATCACCAGGCGCCCGAGCCCCATGTTCTTCATGGCACGGGCAACGGCGCCGATGTTTCCGGGGTGCTGGGGTCCCACGAGCACGATGCGAATTCTGTCAAAGTCCATAGCCTGGGGCGGTTCCATTGGGGGGCCGCGCAGTTTAGCAAAGCCGGGCGCCGCTCTCGCCCCTCCTCTGCTATACTCGCGCGCCGTTTTTGTCCTCCCCCCGGGATTCTTCCATGGAACCGATGACCAACATCGCACTGCGCGCCGCCCGCAAGGCCGGAGAGCTGATCGTGCGCGCCTCAGACGACCTCGAGCGCATCAATGTGCGCGCGAAGAACGCCAATGACTTCGTGTCCGATATCGATGAACAGGCGGAGCAGGAAATCATCCGCCACCTCCGTCGCGCCTACCCGGATCACGCCGTGCTCGGCGAGGAGTCCGGTCGCGACGGCCCCGCGGATGCGGAGTACCTGTGGATTATCGATCCCCTGGATGGAACCACGAACTTCCTGCGCGGAATCCCCCACTACGCCGTATCCATCGCCTGTATGCATCAGGGGCGCCTGGAACACGGTGTCATCGTGGACCCGGTGCGCCGGGAAGAGTTTACCGCCTCCCGCGGTCGTGGCGCCCAGCTGAATGGCCGCCGCATGCGGGTCAGCAAGCTGCCGGGACTTGAGGGAGCGCTGCTTGGCACGGGCATTCCTTTCAAGGGGCACCAGGACCAGCACCTCGCGCCCTATGCCCAGAGCATGGCCGCGCTCGCCGCGCAGTGTGCAGGTATTCGCCGCGCCGGCGCCGCCTCCCTGGACCTCGCCTATGTGGCGGCGGGACGCCTCGACGGCTTCTGGGAACTGGGTCTCTCGATCTGGGACATGGCCGCCGGCGCCCTCATGGTGCGCGAAGCGGGCGGCCTGGTGACGGATCTGGATGGCTCCGAGAACTATCTCGATAGCGGCAACATCGCCTGCGGCAACGCCAAAACCCTGAAAGCGCTGCTCCAGAGCACAAAGAACCTGCGGCGCTAGGCAGCGCCGCAGATCACATCAGGGCGTCAGGTCGTCCTGCTCCGCCCCTTCCTTGATGGGAATGATCAGGTCTTCCTTGCTCACGCCCATGGCGAGGAGCACATTGGACGCCACGTAGATCGACGAATAGGTGCCGATCGCCACGCCCACGATCAGGGCAATGGCAAAGCCGTGGATCATCTCTCCGCCGAACAGCGCCAGCGCGATGAGCACCAGTAAGGTGGTCAACGAGGTGACCAGGGTCCGCCCCAAGGTCTCGCTCAGGGAAATATTCACTACCTCCAGGGGATCCGCACGGCGCAGCTTGCGGAAGTTCTCACGGATCCGGTCCGCCACCACGATGGTGTCGTTCAGAGAGTAGCCGATCACCGCCAGCAGCGCCGCCAGCACCGTCAGGTCGAACTCGATACCCATGAGCGAGAAGAAGCCCAGGGTCACGATCACGTCGTGCACCAGCGCCACCACGGCACCCACGGCAAATTTGAACTGGAAGCGGAAGGCGATGTAGAGCATGACCAGCCCCAGGGCCAGCAGCATCGCCAGACCACCCTGCTCCCGCAGCTCATCCCCCACCTGGGGACCGACAAACTCCATGCGCCGCAGTTCCACCCCGGTCTCGCCGTTGTTGCGCAGCAACTCGAGCATTTCCACGCCCTGGGCGTCGGAATACCCCACGGGCAGGCGAATCAGCACATCGCGGTCCGTACCAAAGCTCACCACCACCGCGCCGGCGTATCCACCGTTCTCCAGCGTTTCGCGGATGTTCGTGAGATCCGCACTCTCAGCGTAGTGCACTTCTACCAGCGTACCCCCGGTGAAATCCAAACCCCAGGACAGCTGGCGCGTCACCAGGGAACCCAGCGCGGTGATAACCAGAAGCGCGGAGAAGACCACCGCCAGATGACGGCCTCCCATGAAATTGATTACTTTCATGCGCTTTCTCCTGCCGTGATGTCGCGGCCGATGGCAAGGGACTGCACGCGGCGCCCCCCGTAGATGAGGTTGATCAGGGCCCGGGTGCCCATGATGGCGGTGAACATCGAGGTGAGAATGCCCAGGGACAGGGTCACGGCAAATCCTTTCACCGGTCCCGTCCCCACGGCATAGAGGATCACGGCGACGATCAGCGTGGTGATATTGGCATCGAGAATCGTTGCGACCGCCCGCTCAAAGCCCGAGTGGATCGCCATCTGTGGCGCTAGCCCATTGGCCAGCTCCTCCCGTATGCGCGACCCGGCAGCGTCAGAGTGGCCCCGAGGATCGACATGCAGGCCACGAGCAACATCAGGTTGGCGCTCAGGGCCACCACGGCGGCGACACCGAACACGCGGTAGTAGAGCACCATGAAGAGCACCACCAGACCCAGGCCGTACTGCACGGACTTGATGCCCAGGCGGATGTTATCGGCACCGAGGGACGGCCCGATGGTGCGCTCTTCGACGAAGCTGATGGGCGCGGCCAGGGCGCCGGCGCGCAGCATCAGCGCCAGCTCCGAGGCCTCCATCGGCGAATCGAGACCCGTGATCTGAAACTGGGCGCCCAGGGCACTCTGGATCACCGGCGCCGTCAGCAGCTTCTTCTCGTCGTAGGGAACTTTGACAACGACTTCTTCGCCGTCTTCACCGGTCTCGTAGCGTGTGCGGTATTTGCGCTCGATGAACAGCACGCCCATGCGTCGCTTGACGTTGTTGCGCGTGGCCCGGGACATGAGCGTCCCCCCCTCGCTGTCGAGGCTGATCAGCACAATGGACTGACCGTTCTGGTCAAAGCTCGCCTGGGCGTTGGATACCCGCTCCCCGGTTATGATCACATCCCGCTCGAGGTTCTCGGTGACGCCCGCGCGATCGGGGCTGCGGTATTCGAAGCGCTGACGCTCCGAGGGCGGCGCATCGGCGTTGGCGACGAGGCGGAACTCCAGGTTCGCCACCTTACCCAGAATACGCTTGGCTTCCGCGGTGTCCTGGATACCCGGCAGCTCCACCACGATGCGATTCTTGCCCTGACGCTGCACCAGAGGCTCGGACACCCCGAGCTCATTGACCCGATTGCGCAGGGTTGTGAGGTTCTGGCTCACCGAGTAATCGACAATCTCATCGACGGAGGCATCCGTCATGGACGCGCGGATGATCCATTCCTCCTCGCCATCGACGCGATCGAGGAGTAGCTCAGAAAACTCATCCGCGATGAGGCTGCGCGCTTTCTCACGATCGTCCTCACTGCGGAAACGCCCCTGCACGGTGCGGCCGCCGTCCAGGGCGACAAAGCCCCGAATCCGGTCTTCCCGCAGCAGGCGCTTGGTGGTGTTGAGGTAGTACTCCATGCGCCGCTCCACCGCCGCATCGATATCCACTTCCAGCTTGAAGTGCACGCCCCCGGAGAGGTCCAGGCCAAGTTTCATGGGCTGTCCACCCAGGCCCGTGAGCCAGTCCGGCGTGGTCTCGGCGAGATTCAGGGCGACGATATAGGCGTCACCCACGGCGCGGGACACCACCGCCTGGGCGCGCAGCTGCTGCTCCTGCTCCCGCAGACGAATCAGCGCATTGCGGCCATCGGCATCAATGCTTTCGTCAAAATGAGCAATCTGCGCCTCCTCCAGGGCCTCGGTGGCCTTCTGCAGCAGACGCTCATCGATCAGCGTGGCGGAGCTTTCGCCGGTGATCTGCAGGGCGGGATCGGGGGCATAGAGGTTCGGAGCCGCGTAGAGCGCGCCACCCAGCACTATGATGAGAACGAGTAGGTACTTCCAAAGGGGATATCGGTTGAGCATGCCTGGGCCAGTGTCCGAGTATTCTGCGAAAGCCCCGTCACCAAAATCGGCTCGGGGCAAAAAGGGTGGCGCATTATAGACCCTGACGGCACGGGCTCAAGGGAGCCCGCCCGGGCCTCCTGCCTTCATGGGGACGACAGGGCGATTATGCAAGGGCGCGCCGCGCGTTCTGAAACAGGCGCAGCCAGGGCGCATCGTCGCCCCAGTCCGACGGTGCCCAGGAGAACTGGCGGGAGAGAATCACCCGCTCCGGATGGGGCATCATGATGGTCACCCGTCCATCCTCGCTGCACACTGCCGTGATGCCCCCGGGGGAGCCATTGGGATTGGCGGGATAGGCACTGGCCACCGAACCGTCGTTCTCGACATAGCGCAGACCGACCAATCCACCGGTCTCGCAGCGCTCGCGCGCGGCCTCGTCGGGGAAGACGGCGCGCCCCTCGCCATGGGCAACGGCGATGGGCAGGCGCGAGCCCGCCATGTCCGCCAGCAGCAGCGACGGTGACGCCTGCACCTCCACCAGGGAGAGGCGCGCCTCGAACTGCTCCGAACGATTGCGCTGGAACCAGGGCCAGTGATCGGAACCGGGGATCAGCTCCCGCAGCACCGACAGCATCTGGCAGCCATTGCAGACCCCCAGGGCGAAGCTGTCGCCGCGCTCGAAGAAGCTTCCAAACTGATCCCGCAGCCCCTCGTTGTAGAGAACGGACTTGGCCCACCCCTCCCCTGCGCCGAGGACGTCGCCAAAGGAGAATCCACCGCAGGCCACCAGTCCCTGGAAATCATCCAGGCCATGACGGTGTTCCAGGAGGTCGCTCATCGTGACATCCACGGCGGCGAAACCCGCGCGGTGGAATGCCGCGGCCATCTCCACCTGTCCGTTGACACCCTGCTCGCGCAGCACCGCCACCCGTGGCCGCGCGCCGCCGAGCACCGCCGGCGCGGAGTCCGCTGCAAAGCTCAGGTGGCCATGGAGCCCGGGGTCCGGCGCCGCGATGCGGGCGAACTCCTCGTCGGCGCACTCGGGGTTGTCCCGCAAACGCTGGATCGCGTGACTGGTGCTGGCCCAGATCGCCTGCAGGGAAGCGCGGTCGCTCTCCAGGATCAGGGCCTCGCCGTG
>CAXBBA010000184.1:0-5341 GCA_963973805.1 uncultured Halieaceae bacterium
CGAATGAGACCTTCCGCATAGGCGGGCTGGTCGATGTAGCCCAGGCTCAGCATGCGACCGAGAATCCAGTCCCGGCGCGCTTTGCCGGCCTCGGGACCGGAGATGGGGTTGTTCCGTGACGGGGCCTTGGGAATGCCGGCGAGCATGGCGTGCTGCGCCAGGCTCAGGTCCGCGATGCCCTTGCCGTAATACACCTGGGAGGCGGCCTCGAAGCCATAGGAGCGATGGCCGAGGAAGACGCGGTTCACGTACAGCTCGAAGATCTCTTCCTTGCTGAGGCGTCGCTCGATCTCGATGGCCAGGAGTATCTCGTTGAACTTGCGCATGAAGGTGCGCTCGAGGGAAAGAAAATAGTTCCTCGCCACCTGCATGGTCAGCGTGGAGCCGCCGGAGACCTTCTGGCCCGTGATCACCAGTTCGGATACGGCGCGGAGCAGGCCGCCGAAGTCGATGCCCGCGTGCTCGAAGAAGCCGTCGTCCTCCGCCGCCAGCAGCGCCAGAACAAACTCGTCGTAGGTGAGGGGGTTCCGTTTCTGCTCGCCGAACTGACCGATGAGGGCGCCGTCGCGCGTGTACACCCGCATGGGGGTCTGCAGGCGCACATCACGCAGCGTCTCCACATCGGGAAGGTTCGGCGCCAGGTACAGGTAGATACCGGCAAAAAGCCATAGCGCACCCAGGAATCCCAGGGTCGCAAGGCGTAGGGGCCATTTCAGGAAAGACACGAAATCTCCGGACGTTGGCGGCACCGGACCACGCTTTTTGGCAGGACTTTTATGCCCTTCGCCGAAGATGGTCACAGAAAACGCTGGTTGTTAGAGGTTGGTAATTATATGCTTTTTTTGAGTTTTCATTGCATTGTGGGCTATCTTATCGCTTAATATTGAAGTATAAGAACATAAAGCATGGCTAAGTCTGTGAAATATATAGGAAAACAACTTGCTTGGGTTGCTAGGAAAACGTAAGCAGACGCCACTTTTGGGTTTGGACATCAGCTCCACCACGGTGAAGCTGTTGGAACTCAGCCGGTCGGGGGACAAGTATCGCGTAGAGAGCTACGCGGTGAGTTCGCTCCCGCAGGATGCGGTCGTCGAAAAAGCCATCAACGACGTTGATGCGGTCGCCAATGCGGTTCGCAGCGTTGTGGCCCAGTCGCGCACGAAGTTAAAGCTCGTGTCCGCGGCCGTGGCCGGCTCCGCCGTCATCACCAAGCTCGTTGACATGCCCGCGGGGCTGAGCGATGACGAGCTCGAGACCCAGCTCACGCTCGAGGCGGATCAGTACATTCCCTATCCCCTCGAAGAGGTGGCTCTGGACTTTGAAGTCCAGGGGCCGTCGGAAGAGCGGGACAATATGGTGGAAGTGCTCCTCGCCGCCTGCCGCCGCGAGACCATCGATGCGCGCGTCGAGGCGATCGAGGGGGCCGATCTCACGCCCAAGATCGTGGACGTCGAGGCCTACGCCATGGAGCGCGCCTTCGGGCTCATTCAGGAACACCTGGAACTGAAGCCCGAAGCGGTCGTTGCGGTGGTGGACATCGGCGCAACCATGACCACGCTCAGCGTGCTCAAGGACGGCAACACGATCTATACCCGGGAGCAGCTGTTCGGCGGCAAGCAGCTCACCGACGAAATCATGCGTCGCTACGGTCTGCCCCTCGAAGAGGCGGGCCTGGCGAAGAAACAGGGTGGCCTGCCCGACGACTACGAGCCGGAGCTGTTGAACCCCTTCCGCGATGCGGTGGTGCAGCAGGTGACCCGGTCCCTGCAGCTGTTCTTCTCCTCCAGCCAGTACAACGATGTGGACCACATCATCATGGCCGGTGGCGTGTCCTTTATGGAAGGCCTGTCGGATCTGGTGCAGGAACAGCTCCAGACGCCGACGGTGGTGGCCAATCCCTTTGCCGAGATGACCATCTCGTCGCGAGTCAACGCGGTCGCACTGAGCAGCGATGCCCCCGCGATGATGATTGCCTGTGGCCTGGCCCTGCGGAGCTTTGACTGATGGCGAAAATTAACCTATTGCCATGGCGAGAGGCGCGGCGCGAAGAGCTCAAGCGCGCCTTTCTCAGCATTCTCGGCCTGGTGGCTGCGATGGCGGTGATGCTGGTGATGCTGGGGGACCGCGTGGTGAACTCCCAGATAGACAACCAGCGCGGCCGCAATGACTACATCACCAAGAATATTCGTGTGCTCGACAAGCAGGTCGAAGAAATCAAGGACCTGCAGCGCAAGCGCAATCAGCTTATCGACCGCATGCGCGTGATCCAGGAGCTCCAGGGCAACCGGCCGATCATCGTGCGGGTGCTAGACCAGCTGGTGCGGACCGTGCCCGACGGGGTGTTCTACACCAACGTCAGTGCTCGCGGCCAGCAGCTGAAAATCGACGGCGTGGCCGAATCCAACAACCGGGTGTCGAGTCTCATGCGCCGTCTGGATGCTTCGGACTGGCTGAAAGAGCCGAATCTTGATGCCGTGCGCGCCGCGCCGGCCTACGGGGATCAGGCCAATACCTTCGACCTGACTGTGCAGGTGGACCTGCCAGAGAAGGACGAGGATAAGGGGGGCTGATCGATGGCGATGGAAGACTCAGTACGCGCCCTGCGCGAATTCGATATCGGTGATATCAACCTGGATAACATCGGCAGTCTGCCGATGGTGGTCAAGATCATCCTCAGCCTGTTGCTGTTCGCCCTGGTTCTGGTGGGGGGGTACTACTACCACATCAAGAACCTTCAGGAGCTGCTTGCCAAAGAGCAGGCCGAAGAGGTGAAGCTGAAGCAGGAGTACGAGAAGAAAGCCTTCCAGGTTGCCAATCTCGACGCCTATCGGCGCCAGATGACAGAGATGGAAGAATCCTTCGGCGCCCTGATCAGTCAGCTGCCCTCGGACACGGAAGTGCCGGGCCTGCTCGAGGACATCACCAACAAGGGCCTGCTCAACGGCCTCGAGATCAGCAGCATCGATCTGCAGGCCGAGGTCAGCCGGGAGTTTTACGTCGAGCTGCCCATCGCGATCTCGGCCTCCGGCTCCTACCACGACCTGGGGGCCTTTATCAGCGGTATGGCGGGCCTGCCGCGCATCGTCACGTTGCATGATTTCAGCATCATGGCCAGCGGTGACAACAGTGCGGCGCTGAGCATGAACATCACCGCCAAGACCTATCGCTACAAGGATGGGGAGAAGTGATATGACTGCCTCCCTGCGTTATCTGGCGCTGGTTCTTGGCTCCCTGGCCCTGGCGAGCTGCTCCAACAGCGACTTCTCGGACCTGGACCAGTTCATGGCCGAGAAGCGTGACCGCCCCGGCGGCATCATTGCGCCCATACCGACGTTCAAGGCCTATGAGGCGTTTGCCTACAGCGCCACGCGCCTGCGCAGCCCCTTCGACCGGCCCATCGAGGTCCGCGAGATTACGCAGCTGCAGGCGATCAGCGCGATCAAGCCCGATGAGACCCGGGCCAAGGAGTTTCTTGAGCAGTACACCTTCGATTCCCTGGCCATGGTCGGCACGCTCGAGCGGGGCATGAGCAACTGGGCCCTGATCCGGGACCCCGAGGGCGGTATCCACCGCGTGCAGGTGGGGAACTTTATCGGACGCAACCACGGCAAGATTGTGGAGATGACGGACACGTACCTGGCGGTGGTGGAGATCGTCAGCGACGGCACGAGCGATGGCTGGGTGGAACGGCCGCGCACCATAGAATTGAGCGGCCTGTAGGTCGCCCTGGATGAAGACCATGAATGGAATGGAATCTGCGAGAGAGTTGAATGCCGGGCGGGACGGGCGCAGTCCCGCATCCTGGCGGCGGGCTCTGGTGGTGCTCTCGGGTGCTCTGGGTCTTTTTCTCGGCAGCGCCCAGGCATTGGCGCTGGCGGTCAGCGACATCGAATTCAGTTCGCGCCCCGGTAGCAAGTTTGAGGTGCGCGTAGACTTTGACGGCGCGCCGCCGGCGGAGCTCCAGTCCTACACCATCGAGAAGCCCGCGCGCATCTCCATCGATTTTCCCGGTACGCGCTCCAAGCTGGATCGCAAGCGCTACAGCCTGCCCTACGGCAACGCCACGGGCGTGCTGGTGCTGGAGTCCGGTGACCGTACCCGTCTGATCCTGAACCTCGTGAAGCTGGTGCCCTACGAGACCCGCGTGGACGGCAACAGCCTGTACCTCACCGTGGGCCAGGACGCCGATGCGGAGTACTACAAGCAGTCCAGCGATCCGAATACGGTCAAATCCAAGATCGAGGCCGTTGCCGATGTGCGGGCGAGCATTTCCGACCTGCAGTTCCAGCGTTCTCCCAACGGTGAAGGCCGTCTGATCCTGCAGCTCACGGACCCCTCCGTGGATGTGAACGTGTTCAGCGAAAGCGGCGACGTGAAGGTGGAATTCCTCGACACGGACATTCCCGAGCGCCTGCTGCGTCGCTATGACGTGACGGATTTCGCCACCCCCGTGAACAGTGTGGACGTGAACACCTCGGAGCGCGGCACGGCGCTGACGCTCAAGACCACCGGCGACTTCGACTACCTCGCCTACCAGGCCGACAACGAGTATGTGGTCTCCATCAAGCCCCTCACCAAGCGTGAGGTCGAGGAGCGCCGCAGCGAGTTCGCCTACGTCGGCGAGCGCATCTCGCTGAACTTCCAGGACATCGAAGTGCGGGCGGTGCTGCAGCTGATCGCCGACTTCACGGAGCTCAACCTGGTGGCATCGGATACCGTGAGCGGCCGCATTACCCTGCGCCTGAAGAACGTACCCTGGGATCAGGCGCTGGAGCTGGTGCTCAAGACCAAGGGGCTGGACAAGCGCCAGATCGGCAACGTGCTGATGGTCGCGCCCGCCGCGGAGATCGCCGAGCGTGAGCGCCAGGAGATCGAAGCGAACAAGCAGATCGCCGAACTGGCGCCGCTGCGCAGCGAGTTCATCCGCATCCGCTACGCCAACGCCGCGGACCTGGTGGGCCTCTTCGCCGCCGGTTCCGAAGACGGTGGCAGCCTGATCTCGGGCCGTGGCTCGGTGATCGTGGAGCAGCGCACCAACTCCCTCATCGTCACCGAGACCTCGGCGAAGCTGGCGGAGATTCGCGAACTCATCGACCGCGTCGACATCCCGATTCGCCAGGTAATGATCGAGTCGCGCATCGTGATCGCGCAGTCGGATCTCGAGAAGGAGCTGGGCATCGAGTGGGGTGGCGGCTACCTGAACTCGGACGCCAACGGCAACGTACTGTCCGTGGCGGGGGATAGCACCAACGCCGTGGCCCTGAACAACTCCGTGGTCAACGGCACGACACCGGAGCTGTCCTTCCCGGGCGCGCTCATGGTGGATCTCGGTGTCGGGACC
>CAXBBA010000185.1:0-5340 GCA_963973805.1 uncultured Halieaceae bacterium
TTACCGCAAGGGGATGGCGGTGTTTACCATCGCGCGGGGAGGTCTGATGTACGAAGCCACGCTCGGAGGCCAGAAGTTCAGCTACAAGGCGCGGCACACGGACGCATAGGTCCTCGGATCTGTGCCGTTTCGGGGAGTAACTACTCCCCGATGATCACCACGTGCAGCGCGCGGGGTCCATGGGCCCCTTTCACCATATGCAGGGCAATATCGGCGGTGCTCGACGGTCCCGAGACCATCATCACGCCCCGGGGGCCACTGCCGGGATTGCGCAGTTCGTCGTGGCGCCACAGGTCCTCCAGGCGCTCCTGAATCTGTGCCCGGTCCACGAGGATTATCTGGTCCTCGGGTAAGAGATTGTTCAGGGCCGGATTCCGCCGGTCCAGCCACAGCACCAGCGAACCCGACTCGGCGATGCCATCCATCGCCCAGGAAACAGCCACCGTGTCCCCCTCTGTCGCGGTGCCGAAGCGCGGCAGCAGGCCGCCGTCGCGCCAGGGCAGGGCGGCGAGGCGCGCATCGTGTCCCGTGACCACGCGGCGCTGGGCGTGGCGCTGCGCGACGTAGCGGCTGATCTCCTGCACTGCTTCCTGACGATCCCGGACCGATGCGACGCTGGCGCCGTTGCTGGTCAGGCGTTCGCAGAAACGATCCACGATGCTTCCCGGAGGGTCTACCGCCGCAGGCGCCGGTGCGATGTCGGCCAGCTGGGCGGCGATCAGCTCGGGACTGTCCCGTCGGCACGCGCCCCGCAGGCGCGCCATGACGGTCTTCTCTGCGTCTTCGAGTTCGTCGCTGTTCACGACAGGCGCTCCCGGTGGCTGGCGAGGAAGGACGGCTCCGGTGGTACGGGCAGGTCGCGGCTCTCCAGCCAGCCTCCGGCGAAGGGCAGGCGCCGGAGCGCGGTGCGGCGTCCCGCCAGGCGCCGCAGCAGGCCCACGGCGATGCCCGTGCAGCGTTGGTAGATGCGCGGGTGGCGTGCGAGCCAGGCGTGGAGGGTCATGGACACGCGCCAGCGCCGTGCGGTGACCCCCGTCGTATGTTTCTCGGCGCGCAGGTCCCGGATGAGGTCCGGCAGCGGGATCAGCGAGGGGCACACTTCGGCGCAACGGCCGCAGGCGGTGCAGGCATCGGGCAGGGGGGCGCTGTCCTCCAGAGAGGTGAGCAGGGGGGTCAGCACCGAACCCATGGGACCGGGGTAGACCCAGCCGTAGGCATGGCCCCCCGCATTCATGTACACGGGGCAGTGGTTCAGGCACGCGCCGCAGCGCAGGCACTGGAGCATCTCTTCGTAGGGGCCCTGGAGCAGGTCGCTGCGGCCGTTGTCCAGCAGGACCAGGTGCGTTTCGAGGGGGCCGTCCTCGTCATCCCCGCGCCGGGGGCCTTGATAGAAGCTGGTGTAACAGGTGATGGGTTGGGCGGTGGCCGAGCGCACCAGCAGGCGCAGCATGGCCATGGCATCCTCGGCGCGGGGAAACACGCGGTCGATGGTGGTGCAGATGATCAGGACCCGGGGCAGGTTGGCGCAGAGGTCGCCATTGCCTTCGTTGGTGACCAGCATGCTGTGGCCGGACTCGGCGACCAGGGCGTTGCTGCCAATGATGCCCGCATCCGCGGCAAGAAATTCCTGACGCAGCACCGCCCGGGCCTCCGCGACCATCTCTTCAGGGGACGGGAGGTCCCGGTCTCCCAGGTCGTGGCGGTCCAGGAAAAGTTCACGGATCTCGTCGGGGTCTTGTGCAGCGCGGGGCCGACGATATGGCTGGGCGTCTCGCCCGCCTCCTGGATGATGTACTCACCCAGGTCGGTTTCCCGCACGTCGAGGCCCGCATCCTGCAATGCCTTGTTGAGCCCCGTCTCTTCCGTGACCATGGACTTGCCTTTGATCACTCGCTGCACCTGCGCGGCCTGGCAGATCGCCAGTACCCGGTCATTGAGTTCTTCGCTGTCCCGTGCGAAATGGACAGTGTTGCCATTCTCCCGGGCCCGCGCGACGAATTGTTCCAGGTAGTACGCCAGGTGCGCCGAACTGTGGCGACGCCGGTCCCGCACGTTGTGGCGCAGGGCATCGAATGCCTCGTCGCCACCGAATTGCTGCACCGCGCTATCGCGCAGCCGGGGCATGGCTTCACCCAGAACGCTGCGATAGACCGCCTTGCCCGGCTCGGCGATGGCCTGGGAGGCCAGCTCGATGAAGGCGTTGCTGCGCTGTTCCATTATCGGGGTCCTGCTTCGCCGATGGGCGGCAGGTCGGGGTCGGGGGCCAGGACCTCCGCGACGTGGCGGAAGTGCAGTGGCAGGTCCCGGCGGCGGGCGCGACCGGCGAGGGCCAGAAGACAGCCCAGGTCGCCGCCCACGAGCGTATCGACGCCGCTGTTCTGCAGATCCTCGAGTTTTTCGTCCGCCATCGAGGCGGACAGTTCCGGCATCTTGGCGCAGAAGGTACCGCCAAAGCCGCAGCAGACTTCGGGGTGGGCCAGTTCCCGCACCTCAACGTTTGCGCATTGCAGCAGCTGCCGCGGCTGTTCGCGGATTGAAAGCTCGCGCAGGCCTGCGCAACTGTCGTGGTAGGCCACGGCGCCGCCGCTGATGGCAGGGGCCTGGTAGGCGCAGACGTCATTGAGAAAGCTGGTCAATTCATGGACCCGGGCGGCGAAACGTTGTGCCCGTTCCCGCCATTCCCCCTCGAGAAGGCGCGGATAGTGCTCTACCAGCATGCCGGCGCAGGACCCCGAGGGCAGCACGGTGTAGGGGAAGGGCTCGAAGGTCTCGATGACCTGACGGGCGACGGCCGCGGCCCCGGCGTAGTCGCCATTGTTGTATCCGGGCTGGCCGCAGCAGGTCTGTCGCGCTGGGATGGTCACGGTACAGCCGGCGGACTCAAGCAGCTCCAGGCTCGCCCGGGCAACGCCGGGGCGCATCAGGTCCGCGAGGCAGGTGACGAACAGTGCCACCTGCGGGCCACTTCCCGGGGGCTGCGCTGCCGCGGATCGGGTTTCAGGCGTGTCAGTCATTGCTTCTTCGATCAACGTCCCGGCGCTCTACCATGACGATTCCTTCCGTCCCATGGGGGGTTCCCGGGGGAGTATACCCGGGCTCAGAGCTGAAGCAGGAGCAGGGCAAAAAGACTCACGAGCCACCCGCCGAGAAGCGCGAGGGCGGCGCGCAGCCAGGGGTGGTCGAGATGCCAGAGCACTCCCAGTATTTCCGTGGGCCCCAGGGGCTTTGCGGGCGCCAGGGGAGCCCCCGGTGCAGTCAGGCCCCGGGCGTTGATGTTGACCAGGGGGCCGAGGCTCAGGGGCAGCACCACCCCCGGTGCCAGCAGGCAGCGGGGGCTGCCGCACAGCAGGTGGGTTTCACCATAGAAGTAGCGTCCGTCGTAGTCCACGAGGATGACGCGCCCCTCAAGGTGGCCCAGGTGCCCACCGGCACCCCGATGCAGCAGCTGCCAGGCAACGGCGCTGGCGAGCAGGGCCGGCAGCCACGCCAGAGTCGAGAGCGTGGCGCCGGATCCCAGGGTAGCCAGGGCAGCAAGCAGCGTTGCGCAGAAGAGCAGCAGGCCGAGGCGCGTGAGTCCCCGCCTGGAGTGCTTGTCCGGCGCGACCCAGCTTATGCCGGCGGGCATGGGGTCCAGCAGGGCGGTGCGCTGCGGCGGCAGCAGCTGCAGGGCGCGGCTTTCGGCCCCGTATAGCAGTGCCACCACAGCGCAGACGACGGCGAGGAACAGCGGCAGGGCGATGCCGAGCTGGCGAAGAAGTTGCTGCTGCAGGCGCTGCTGCTCCCAGCGGTTCCTGGCGTCGGAGAGCAGCGTTGAATGAAAGTCCGCCTCCCCGTGCCCGTCGGGGCCATAGCGCAGCATGCGGGAGTCGCTGCGATTGCCCACAAGGATCCGGTCGCGCCAGGGAACGAGAAACGCGGCGTTGAAATCCCCGGGCAGTACCAGGGATTGCGCGGAGCCCCAGCGGCTGTCAAAGCGGTACAGCGCGGTCGTGGCGTCTTCGCCCCCAAGGAGCGCATGGCGCGCGGTGGCACCGACGGCCAGGTCGACAATGCGATCGCGACCCGCCTCGGTGGCGCCTGGTACCAGAAGCAGCAGGGCATCCAGCTGCGCACCGAATTGCGCCGCGTCGGGGCGATAAACGCCCAGCAGGGGACTGTCCGGTGCGGGCAGCAGCAGGAGTCCGTCGGCGGCGATGATGCGATCCCGCCCCCAGGGGCGTACCACCGTCGCCTGCGCAATCACACGACCGGTCGCATCACTGCGCAGGAGTTCTCCCTGGGCGGTGAGCAGGAAAATCGTGTCGCCGAGATAGGAGGCGGTGATCGCCACCACCTCCGCCGCTCTCCCATCCTGGAGGAACGGCGTGCAGACCTGCTGTTCCAGATTGCAGCGCTGGAGCTGCGTGCCCGCCTGCAGGGCGGCGCCGCCGTTCACGAGCAGCGTGCCGTCACTGCCGATCCACAGGGGCGGGGCAAGGTGGGTCAGCCCCAGCTCCCGGGCTGTGATCGCCCGCCGCGCAAGGCCGGAGCGTTCGTGCACCAGCAGCGCGTCTGCCAGCAGCAGCACCAGGGCGTTGTCCGGGAGCGTCGCCGCGTCCAGGGGGCCGGCCGGGGCGTGCCCGAGGTCCTCAGCGGGAAATCGCAGCGTCAGAGTGATGACCAGCAGGCACAGGGCTACGGCGATGAACGCGGTGACAAAAAAACGCAGCTGGGCCGTTTCCCCGGGGTTGCGGCCCCGGGGGGGGGCGGGCGCCGGACGCAGGGCAAACAAATTGGGGCCGGCAACCCGCGAGCGGGGCGGTGGGGCGCTTTGTGTGACCGCTTCCGCTTCGCCCGTTCCGGCAGGGGGTTCTGGCCCGCTCGCGCGGTGTGGGGGCGGCGGAGGGGGGGCTGCACTGGCCACGGCCTGCAGATCGCAGATCAGGCCCACGGCGCGGAGCTGGCGATACAGGCGCAGTGCATCCTCGCGCTTCAGCTGGCGTCGCAGGGGAACGGGCTTGCCCGAAAAAAAGACGGCGACCGCTCCCGGGTCCTTGAGGCCGAAAAAGTCGGCGAGAACCCGCTGGGCTTCCTCGCGCCGCGTGCCCGGCAGGAGTTCCCCGGCAAAGATCAGGTTGTAGCGCTGCGTGTCCCGGTTCACGGCGGCGCGGGTTCCTCCGTCAGATGTCGTCGAGGACGGTGAAGCTGACGCCCGCGTGGGCCTCAAGGCGGGGCAGGAGAGGCTCGGCGAGCGCCGACGCCGGGGTCCAGATGCCTCCACCGACGGTGCACTCGTCAAGGGCGAGCACAGAGGCCGCCTCTCCGAGCATGCGCGAGGTGGCACCGTAGCCCGGGTCCCGG
>CAXBBA010000186.1:0-5301 GCA_963973805.1 uncultured Halieaceae bacterium
CCGCCTATTCCTACATGGCCCTGGTGCCCCTGATTCAGCCGCCGATCATGCGCGCCCTCACCACGCCGGAAGAGCGCGCGATAGAAATGGTGCAGCTGCGTGAGGTGAGTCGGCGAGAGCGCATCGCGTTCCCCATCATGCTGCTGCTCCTCGTGGCGCTGCTGCTGCCGGACGCGGCGCCGCTGCTCGGCATGCTGTGTTTTGGTAATCTGCTGCGCGAATGCGGCGTGGTGGAGCGGCTCAGCTCGGCGGCGCAGAACGCCCTGATCAATATCACAACGATCTTCCTCGGCCTGGCGGTGGGCTCCAAACTCGTGGCGGACAAGTTCCTGGACGTGAATACCCTGGGCATTCTTTCCCTGGGCATCGTGGCTTTTGCTGTGGGTACGGCGGCGGGAGTACTCATCGCGAAGCTGATGAACCGCCTGGGCAGTACGCCCATCAATCCCCTTATCGGCTCGGCGGGGGTGTCGGCGGTGCCCATGGCGGCGCGGGTCAGCAACCAGCTGGGGTTGGAGTCCAATCCCCACAATTTTCTGCTCATGCATGCCATGGGGCCGAATGTGGCCGGCGTGATAGGGTCCGCGGTGGCCGCCGGCGTCATGATCACGCTCGTAGGGTAGCGAGGCCGACAAGGGAGTGCTTCGCTGGTGAAGCGCGGGAACCTTTGCGGTAAACTCGTCCCATTCCGTCCCAGCTGCTGCGATCTGCGCCCATGAATCCCAACTATCTCGATTTCGAACAGCCCATTGCGGACCTCGAGGTGAAAATCGAGGAGCTCAGGCATGTGGGTTCCGGTGCCGAGCTCAATCTCTCTAAGGAGATCGATGAGCTGCGCGCCAAGAGCGCCAAGCTCACGGAGAAGATCTTTTCCAATCTGACCCCCTGGGACGTGGTGCGCGTGGCTCGCCACCCCCTGCGGCCCTATACGCTGGATTACCTGCCCCTGGTCTTCGAGGACTTCGAAGAGCTCCACGGAGATCGTCACTTCGGCGATGACAAGGCTATCGTCGGCGGCGTCGCGCGCCTCGACGGTGAGCCCGTGATGGTGATCGGGCAGGAGAAGGGGCGGGCGGTAAAGGACAAGGTGTATCGGAACTTCGGCATGCCCAAGCCCGAGGGCTATCGCAAGGCCCTGCGTCTCATGGAGCTTGCGGAGCGGTTCCGCATGCCTGTTGTCACGCTGATTGACACCCCGGGAGCCTATCCGGGCATCGACTCGGAAGAGCGGGGGATTTCCGAATCCATCGCCACGAACCTGGCGGTCATGTCCCGGCTCCGCACCCCCATCGTCTCTGTGGTGATCGGCGAGGGCAGCTCCGGTGGCGCCCTGGGCATCGGCGTGGCGGACCATCTGGCGATGCTGCAATACGCCACCTACTTCGTGATCTCCCCCGAGGGCTGCGCCAACATCATCTGGAAGTCGTCGGAATTTGCCGCCGATGCGGCTGCAGCGATGGGCGTCACCTCAGAAAAGCTCCAGGAGCTGGGCATCGTCGACGCGACGATCCCCGAACCCCTGGGCGGTGCCCACCGCGATGCGGAGCTTATGGCCGAACGCATTCGCGAACACGTGGGTGAGCAGCTCCAGCGCCTCAAGGCCATGGACCTGGATGAGATGCTCAACGCCCGCTACGAGCGACTCCTCGCCTACGGCAGCTGATTTATCGTGGCGGTGGATTCGGTCACCGCCGCCCTGGGGGCCCTGGCTCCGGGGCTTGAAGCCTGTCCCCGCATTCATGTCGCGTTCAGCGGCGGAATGGACTCCACGGTGCTGCTCCACGCTGCCCGCCCAATCTTCGGGGCCCGCCTGAACGCGCTGCATGCGCACCACGGATTACAGCAGGAGGCCCGGCGCTGGGCCGCTCACTGCGCTCAGGTCTGCGCTTCTCTGGAGGTGCCCCTGGAGTGCGCGGAACTTGAAGTTAAGCCCGATGGCCGGGGCCTGGAGGCCGCGGCGCGCCAGGCACGCTACGCCTGGTTCGCATCCCGCCTGCGGGCCAAAGAGGCCCTGCTTCTGGCCCACCATCTGGATGATCAGGCCGAGACCCTGCTGCTGCGCTTGCTGCGCGGTGCTGGTCCCGATGGCCTGGGCGCCATGGCAATGTCGCGGAGCATCGGGGAGGCGACGCTCCATCGCCCCCTGCTGGATCTGCCCCGCTCCGAACTTGCGGACTATGCTCGCGACCACGGTCTTGCCTGGGTCGAGGATCCCATGAATGCCGATGAGCGCCTGGACCGGAGTTACCTGCGTTCCCGGGTCATGCCCCTGCTCGAACAGCGCTGGCCGGGTTACCGCCGCACCTTCGCCCGCAGTGCGGCGCTCCTCCGGGCCGAGATGGCGGGGCGCGAGGTGCCGGCGCTGGACACGGTGCGCGCGGTGACAGGGGAGGCGGGCTTTACCCTGGCTTCTATTCTGGGTCTGGGAGAGGGGCCGGGGCGTGCGACGGCGCTGCGGGCCTGGCTGCGCAGCCAGGGCCTGGTGATGCCCACCCAGGTGCGGCTTCGGGAATTCCTGCGCCAGCTCCAGGAGGGGCAGGGGGCCAGCCTGCGCAACCGTGACTATTGCCTCACGCGTTTCGCCGACGCGGTGTACTGCCACGGGCCCGAAATTCCGGGCCCGGTCCCGGCGCAGCCCCTGGGCCCCGACGACGCCTACAGCCACCCCGCCATCGGTCGGGTGCAGGTGCGCGGCCTTGGCGATGAGTGGCGCGAGCGCTGTGTTCTGCGCTGGCGCCGCTCTGGCGATCGCATTGCCGGCGAAGGGGGGCTGCACCGCAGCCTCAAGCAGATATTCCAGGAGGCCCGGGTGCCGGTGTGGTGGCGCGAGCGCGTCCCTCTCCTGATTCACCGGAAGGCTTCGGGGGAAGAAGAACTGCTGGCGGTGGGGCCCTTTGCCCTGGCGCCGGTGGCGCGGGACGCGGGCCTGGCACTGGACTGGGAGCCGCCAGCGGCGCCGGGAAGCCCGTCACCAGACACCTAGGCGCTGATTTTTGTGGCGTTTTGCCCCCCAATTCCCCGGCGATCAAGACCGGTTTTTGATTGAGGCGCGCGGCCCTTTCTGGTACTTTGGCGTCCCATCTTATCGCTACTCCTGAGCCCGGTCCGATGACGGACATTCAGGGCCCCGGGTGGCGTCAACAAAGCCAGCGGCGGTGCTGGCGAGGGCGCCGAAACCGGCGTTTTCACAGGCGTTTAAAGAAAGGTTCCCAATGACGCGACTGGTCTTTGTGACAGGTGGTGTGGTTTCTTCCCTTGGCAAGGGCATCGCGGCGGCTTCGCTGGCGGCGGTGCTTGAGGCCCGTGGGCTCAAGGTAACCCTGCTCAAGCTCGATCCCTATATCAACATCGATCCCGGCACCATGAGTCCGTTCCAGCACGGTGAGGTCTTCGTGACCGATGACGGTGCCGAGACGGATCTGGACCTGGGGCACTACGAGCGTTTCACCCGCGTGCGCATGAGCCGCCGCAACAACTTCACCACGGGGCGCGTGTACAACGCCGTGCTGGCGAAGGAGCGGCGTGGTGATTACCTCGGTGGCACGGTGCAGGTGATCCCCCATATCACCGACGAGATCAAGCGTCGGGTGCTCGCGGGAGCGGGGGACGCGGACGTGGCCGTGGTCGAGATCGGCGGCACCGTCGGCGATATCGAGGGGCTGCCATTCCTCGAGGCCGCGCGGCAGCTGCGTGTCGAGATGGGGGCATCGCGCTCCATGCTCATGCACCTGACCCTCGTGCCATACATCGCCACCGCCGGCGAGATCAAAACCAAGCCCACGCAGCACTCCGTGAAGGAGCTGCGTTCCATCGGCCTGCAGCCCGACGTGCTGCTGTGCCGTTCCTCCGTGCCCATCGAAGAAAGCGCCTGTCGCAAAATTGCGCTGTTCACCAACGTTGAGGCGCGGGCAGTGATTCCCCTGCTGGATGCGGACTCGATCTACCGCATTCCCGGCGCCCTCCACGCCAACGGCCTGGATGATTTCGTGGTGGAGCGGTTTGGCCTGGAATGTCCCCCGGCGGACCTGCGGGAGTGGGACGAGGTGCTGCAGCGGGAGTTTTCCGATCGCCAGGCCTCGGTGCGCGTCGCCATGGTCGGCAAGTACATGGAACTCCCGGACGCCTACAAATCCCTGAACGAAGCGCTGTCCCATGCGGGCCTCCAGACGCTGACGAACGTGCAGGTGGACTACGTCGAGGCGGAAGACATCGAGCGCGACGGCACCTCCATCCTGGAAGGCGCTGATGCGATCCTGGTGCCCGGAGGCTTTGGGGACCGGGGCGTCGAAGGGAAGATCGAGGCGGTGCGCTACGCGCGGGAGAACGATATTCCCTTCCTGGGCATCTGCCTGGGTATGCACGTGGCCCTGATCGAGTACGCGCGCAATGTCTGCGGTCTCGAGGGAGCCCACTCCACCGAGATGGAACCGGGCACCCCCCATCCCATCGTGGCCCTGATCACGGAGTGGCAGAACGCCGACGGCAGCACCGAGCAGCGCACCGAGAGCTCGGACCTGGGGGGCACCATGCGCCTGGGATCCCAGCCCTGCCATCTCGAAGAGGGGTCGCGCCTGCGCGAGATCTATGGCGCCGCCACGATCGAAGAGCGGCACCGGCACCGTTACGAGGTGAACAACAACTACGTCGACACGCTGCGCGAGCACGGCATGGCGATCGCCGGCTGGTCCGCGGACCGGTCCCTGGTCGAGATGATCGAACTGCCGGAGCACGCCTGGTTCGTGGCCTGCCAGTTCCACCCGGAATTCACCTCTCGCCCCCGGGGCGGCCACCCCCTGTTCACCAGCTATATTCAGGCCGCGGTGCAGCACGCCGCGGGCAATCGCCGCGCGCAGGATACGGCCACGGGTTGAACTACCGCCCCTTTGTCCTCCTTGGCGGTGTCAACGTGCTCGAAAGCCTCGACTTCGCGCTGGATGTGGCCCGGGAATACCACCGCGTCTGTTCCGGCCTGGGCATTCCCCTGGTGTTCAAAGCCTCCTATGACAAGGCGAACCGCTCCTCAATCCACTCCTTCCGCGGGCCGGGACTCGAGAAAGGCCTGGAGATTCTCGCGGCGGTGAAGTCCGAGCTGGGCCTGCCCGTCATTACGGATGTGCACACACCGGAGCAGGCGGCACCGGCGGCGGAAGTCTGTGACATCATCCAGTTGCCGGCATTTCTGGCGCGCCAGACGGATCTGGTGCGCGCCATGGCGGACACCGGTGCGATCATCAATATCAAGAAGCCCCAGTTCCTGTCTCCTTCGCAGATGGGCAACGTGGTGGAGAAGTTCCGGGAATG
>CAXBBA010000187.1:0-5299 GCA_963973805.1 uncultured Halieaceae bacterium
CGCCATCTGCTTGTGCTGCTTTAGCAGACGGTTCAGGTCCTGCACCTGAGTGCCGGAACCCTGGGTTATGCGCCGCTTGCGCGACCCCTGAATCAGCTCGGGGTTACGGCGCTCCTTTGGCGTCATGGAGTTGATCATCGCTTCCATGCGGGCGAAGGACTTGTTGTCGACCTGCGCCTGGGCCATCTGCGCCATGCCCCCCATACCCGGCAGCTTGTCGAGCATGCTCGCCATGCCGCCCATATTGTTCATCTGCTGCAGCTGGTCCCGCAGATCTTCGAGGTCGAACTTCTTGCCTTTCTTGACCTTGCGAGCCAGGCGCTCCGCCTTGGCCTTGTCGACCTTCTGCTCCGCCTCTTCGATAAGCGACATAACGTCGCCCATACCCAGAATCCGCGACGCAAGGCGGTCGGGGTGGAACGGGTCCAGGGCCTCGGTCTTCTCGCCCACGCCGAGGAACTTGATGGGCTTGCCCGTGATCTGGCGCACAGACAGGGCCGCGCCACCGCGGCTGTCCGCATCCACCTTGGTCAGGATCACCCCGGTCAGGGGCAGCGCGTCCCCGAAGGCCTTCGCGGTATTCGCGGCATCCTGACCCGTCATGGCATCCACCACAAACAGGGTTTCGATCGGAGTGACCGCTTTTTCGAGTTCGGCGATCTCGGCCATCATGGCCTCATCCACCGCGAGGCGACCGGCGGTATCGACGATCAGCACGTCACTGAACTGGATGCGCGCGTGCTCCCGGGCCGCCAGGGCGATGTCCACGGGCTTCTGGTCAGGGGTGGAGGGAAAGAAGTCCACACCGACTTCCGCCGCCAGGGTCTCCAGCTGCTTGATGGCCGCGGGGCGATAGACGTCGGCGCTGACCACCGTGACCTTCTTCTTCTCGCGTTCGCGCAGGTGCCGCGCCAGCTTCGCTGCCGAGGTGGTCTTGCCCGCGCCCTGGAGACCGGCCAGCAGCACCACCGCCGGCGGTTTCGCCGACAGGTTGAGGCCCTCGCTCGCGGTCCCCATGATGCCCTCGAGCTCCGCCTGCACGATCTTCAGGAAGGCCTGCCCCGGGCTGAGGCTACTCATCACCTCCTGGCCCAGGGCGCGCTGCTTCACCGCCTCAACGAAATGCTTGACCACGGGCAGCGCCACATCCGCCTCGAGGAGCGCCATGCGCACCTCTCGCAGTGTGCCCTGAATGTTGTCTTCGGTTAGGCGGGCCTTCCCCGTGATGCTGCGCAGACTCTGGGTAAGGCGTTCGGACAGGCTCTGAAACATGAAACAGCTTTCCTCGAAAGCCGCCGACGACGCGGCGGAGCTATTGATTACAGGGAAACAAGTCGGTACAAGGGACCGCAAGTATACGCTCGGCGGGGCTGCCCCCCAAATTCATGTCCATCGCATTCATCGCTGTCATCTCGGCTCTGCTTTACCTCGCTGGCGCCGGGGTGCAGATGGCGAGCGCCCTGCAGCAACGCAAGGGCCCCAATCGCAGCATGTTGATCATCGCCCTCTTCGCCCTGGCGACCCACGCCTGGCTGGTGTGGCAGAACATGCTGGGCGGTGATGGCGTCAACTTCGGCTTCTTCGCGCTGCTGTCCCTGTCCTTTTTCGTGGTCAACCTGGCCTGCCTCGCGGCGCTGGCGCGGCGCCCCTTGCAGAACCTGCTGACGGTGCTGTTCCCCCTGTCGGCAGTGGCGGTGCTGGTGACGACGCTCGGGCCCGATACGCAGCAGAGCCAGAGCCATGTGCCCATCGGCGTCGCGCTGCATGTGGGCAGCTCCATCGTGGCCTATTCTGTGCTCACGCTCGCGGCGATTCAGGCCGCACTGCTCGCCGCCCAGGACTGGCAGTTACGCCGTCACCAGTTCGCCAGTGTGCTGAGCAACCTGCCCCCGCTGCAGCTCATGGAAAGCATGCTTTTCGAACTACTCTGGGTCGGGGTCATCGCCCTGACCCTGTCCATCGCATCGGGCTTTGTGTTCATGGAGGACATTTTCGCTCAGCATCTGGTGCACAAGACCGTACTGAGCATGGCCGCCTGGGCACTGTTCTCCCTGCTGCTGGCAGGGCATCATTTACTGGGCTGGCGCAGCCAGACGGCTGTGCGCCTGACAGTGAGCGGTTTCACCCTGCTCATGCTCGCCTTCTTTGGGTCAAAGCTCGTCCTCGAACTGGTATTGGAGCGAAGCTGAATTGAACGAAGCACCACTGGGTCTTCTTTTTGCCGCACTGGCGGCGCTGGTTCTCATGTCCGGTTTCTTCTCGAGTTCCGAGACGGGCATGATGTCGCTGAACCGCTATCGCCTGAAGCACCTGCGCAAGCAGAAGCACCGCGGTGCGGAGCGCGCCAGTCGCCTGCTGGACCGCCCCGACCGCCTCATCGGCCTCATCCTCATCGGTAACACCCTGGTGAACATCGCCGCGTCGGCGATCGCCACTGTGATCGCTATCCGTCTGTACGGCGACGCGGGCATCGTCATCGCCACGTTCCTGCTCACGCTGGTGATCCTGATCTTCGCCGAGGTCACGCCCAAAACCATCGCTGCGCTGTACCCCGAACGCATTGCCTTCCCCGCCAGCGTGGTGCTACTGCCCCTGCTGAAGGTGCTCATGCCCCTGGTGGCCACGGTGAACTGGATCACCAATGGGCTGCTGCGCATGCTGGGCGTCAACCCCGAAATCAGCGGCGAAGAGCGCGTCTCCCGGGAGGAGTTGCGCACCATCGTGTCGGACCCCGGCGCCATGATTCCCCAGCGTCACCGCGGCATGCTGGTGAACATCCTCGACCTGGAAGGAATCTCCGTAGACGACATCCTGGTGCCGCGCAACGAGTTCTATGGCATCGATCTGGATGACAGCGACGAGGAGATCATCGACCGCATTCAGACCAGCAACCACACGCTGCTGCCGGTGTGGCGCGGCGATATCAACAATATCGAAGGCGTGCTGCACCTGCGCAACGCCGGCGGGATCATCGAGGGGGGACGCCTGGTGCGTGAAGCGCTGGGGTCGGCCCTGGACAAACCCTACTTCATTCCCGAGAGCACCCCGCTGCACACCCAGCTGCGCAACTTTCAGCAGAAGAAGATGCGCCTTGCCATCGTCGTGGACGAGTATGGTGACGTGATCGGCCTGATCGCCGTGGCCGACATCCTCGAAGAGATCGTCGGCGAGTTCACCTCTAACCTCCACGACAGCGGCGATGACATCTTTCCCCAGCGCGACGGCAGCTTTGTCATCGATGGTGGCGCCGGTGTGCGGGACGTGAACAAGGCCCTGGGCTGGCACCTGCCCACCGATGGACCCAAGACCATTTCGGGCCTGGTGCTGGAGCATCTGGAGTCCTTCCCCGACGGCAATGCGGGCCTGAAGATCGGTCGCTACGGGCTGGAGATTCTTGAACTCGAGGGCAATGTGGTGCGGGTCCTGCGCGGCAGAACCCTGGGGGGCGCTTCCTGAGTCGTCACCCCGGCGCCAACCCCGCCAGATCCGGCGCCATGCGATAAACGGGGCAGGCGGACACGGCCAGATCCCGGGCCCGGATCGCCTCGTCGCGACGCCCCAGCCGCCCGAAGCTGGTGTGACGACGGCATGGTCGCCACATCCAGCCGACCGATGCCTTCCTGCAATTGCGGCCCGAACTCCCTCCCCCGGAGCGCCGCTATTGCGGCCTCAAAGTACAGGGCAAACACCGTGTCGTTGGCGGTGACGAGCCCCTTGGCCCGGTCCTGGGAGAACTCCACCAGCGCTTCTTCGTAGCTGGCCAACGCGCGCTCATCCTCTCCGGCGCGGCGGTAGGCGTCACCCAACTGCCCCCATTGCAGATAGAGCCCGCCATGATCCCGGTCAAAGCGGGCCATGGCGCGCTCCATGGCGTCCAGGGCTTCACCCGGGCGGTGCTGATAGGTCGCTATCTGGAACCGGGTCTCAAAGGCGATGTAGGAGGCATCATCGATCTGCAGAAGGCGCTGTACGTACTGCGCGGCATCATCCATGCGGTTGTGACAGAGGCTCAACAAGGCGCCATTGGCCAGACTCAGGGGATGGGGAGCCAGTGCATTGAGTTGCTCCAGTACCGCCATCGCCCTGTCGATGTCGGCCGCCAGGTAATAGTAGGTGCTCAGCTGCTGGTAGCCGCGCCAGTAATCAGGGTCCCGGGCGATGGCTTCGCGGGCTGTGGCGATCGCGCCCTGCAGACGCAGGTCAGCGGATTCGGGGTTCTGCAGGTAGCGCTGCATATGCAGCTCGGCCATGCCCAGGAGTCCTTCGACGTGGCCGGGATAGCGCTCGAGCAAATCCTCGTAGACGGCCTCGGCGCCATCGAACTCTCCGTTGCGCAGCATGCGATAAGCGTTGGCGGCCACAACAAAAGGATGCTCACCATCACGTCTTACCGCCTCTTCACAGGCGGTCTGCGCCGCGTGAAAATGGGATTTTTCGTTGCTGTGCCAGCCGACGGACGCGTGAATAAGACATTGCAGCGCCAGGCTGCTGGCGTCGGGCTGACTCACCTGTGCCAGCAAAGCCTGGGCTTGCTGCATTTGCGTCGCATCGTAGTATTCCTCGGCGAGCTGGCGAGCGCGCACAATCAGCGCCGCATCTGCCTGGGGGTCGCCAGCGCTTCCCTGCCCCGTCGCCGCCAACTGCGCCAGGCGATCACCGACATAGGCGATGGCCTGACTCAGCTCGTTGTCGCTGAGCACCAGGGACGCGAGGGGCTGCAGGGTGTCGCCGGCAAAGCGCTGCACCTGCAGCACGCGGTAGCGGCCCGCCCGCGAGCTGCTGAGTATCAGCACCTGATCCACCTCGAATCGCGCCAGCGCTCCATCGAGGAGAAAGCCATCGTGGAGCGCCTGGGGCAACAGCGCCAGGCGCCGGGCCCGGGGGTTGCGCAGCAGTTCGGCGGCGAGGGGATAGAGGGACTGCTCCTTCGGGTACAGCAGGGTGTTGCGTGCCGATGCCTGAGGCAATGGGGTCATGCCGTCGCCATCATTGCCCGGATGAATCAGGAACAGGGCTATTCCGCAGACGGCCAGCACCGCGAGGGTCATGATCACCGCCGGCGCGACGCGGGCCCCGGACCCTGCCGGGACCTCCCTGCCTGGCCCGGAGGAAGCGTCCCGCTCCTCGTTCGTCGGCACTCCCCCTGTGGCGAGCGCAGCATCCTGACGCTCTACATCCTCCTGGCTCAGGTAGAGCTCATAGCTGTCCACGGCCAGAGCCCGGGCGATGCGCTCCAGCGAGGCGTATTCCACCTTCTGCTGCCGGAACACCCGGTTTACCAGATCCTTTGGCGGCGTCT
>CAXBBA010000188.1:0-5292 GCA_963973805.1 uncultured Halieaceae bacterium
GGCCTCGCCAAAGCTGGCCAGCGCCTCGCTGTCATCCGCGGTCCATGGGCTCCCGCCGGATTGCCCCGTGGCCGCCAGCAGCACCGCGTCATTGGTCGAAGTATCGCCATCGACGGTGATGCGGTGAAAGGAGCACTCCACCGCAGGCTCAAGGAGTTCCTGCAGCAGCGGCGCGGGAATCGGCGCGTCCGTGGCGACAAAGGCGAGCATCGTGGCCATATTCGGCCGCAGCATGCCCGCGCCCTTGGCGATGCCCGTGATGGTGATGGTGCGACCATCGATAGAAATCTGGCGAGACGCCGCCTTGGGCCGCGTATCGGTGGTGAGGATGCCCCAGGCCGCGTCTTCCCAGCTGTCCGCGCTGAGGGACTCATGCAGCGCCGGCAGGGCGTCGCAGATGCGATTCACGGGCAGGTCTTCGCCGATGACGCCGGTGGAAAAGGGCAGTACTTCCGTGGGGGCCACCTGCGCCGTCGCGGCCGCTGCTTCGCAGCAATGCCGCGCGGCTGCGAGGCCCGCTTCGCCGGTGCCCGCATTCGCGTTGCCCGTGTTGATCAACAGCAGGCGGGGCATGCCGTCGCAGGCCGCCAGGTGTTCCCGGGCGACGGTGACGGGGGCCGCGCAGAAGGCGTTGCGCGTGAACATGGCGGCCGCGGTCGTGCCTTCGGCAAAGCGCAGCGCCACCAGATCGCGGCGGTTCTCGTAGCGCACTCCCGCCTCGACCGCGGCGAGTGTGACGCCCGGCACCGCCAGGGCGGAAGCCCCTGCGTCCCTGTCGTTCATATCAGAGAGCGCCGTGGCAGTGCTTGTACTTCTTGCCGCTGCCACAGGGACAGGGCTCGTTGCGTCCCACCTTGGGCTCGCTGCGCGTTACCGGTTGCGCGGCGGCCTCCGGCGACGGGGGCTGGCCTTCTCCAGCCTCCGGGGCCTCGGCCATGGGGCTGGCCTGGGCGTGCTGGAACGCCAGCTTGGCCTTCTCGGCCTCTTCGCGGCGCTGCTGCTCGATCAGCGCGGCCTCGTCGCGGCGCTGAATCTGCACGTGGCTGAGGAACTTCACCACCTCGTACTTGAGATTCTCAAGCAGGGACTGGAAGAGCTCGAAGGACTCGCGCTTGTACTCCTGCTTGGGATTCTTCTGGGCGTAGGCCCGCAGGTGGATACCCTGACGCAGGTGATCCATGGTCGCGAGGTGTTCCTTCCACAGTGTGTCGAGCACCTGGAGCATGATCTGCTTCTCGATGCGGCGCATGTCCGGTCCCACGCTCTCGCATTTGCGGTCGTAGGCCTGCTGCACTTCGTCGATGATTCGCTCGCGCATCGCCTCTTCGTGGAGCTTGTCGTCTTCGTCCAGCCACTGCTGCAGCGGCAGCGTCACGGCGAACTCCGCCTCGAGCTGGCGCTCCAGGCCGGGGATGTCCCACTGCTCTTCGACGCTCATGGGCGGGATATAGCTGTCGATGGCGGTGCTCACCACATCGCGACGGATCGTGGTGATGGTGTCGGCGATGTCCGCCTCATCCAGCAGGTCGTTCCGCTGCTGGTAAATAATCTGGCGCTGGTCGTTGGCGACATCGTCGTATTCAAGCAGCTGCTTGCGAATATCGAAGTTGCGGCCCTCCACCTTGCGCTGGGCCTTCTCGATGGCGTTGGTCACCATGCGGTGCTCGATGGCCTCGCCCTTCTCCATACCCAGGGCCTGCATGAAATTCTTCACCCGCTCCGAGGCAAAGATCCGCATGAGGTTGTCTTCCAGGGACAGGTAGAAGCGCGACACACCGGGGTCCCCCTGGCGTCCCGCGCGACCGCGCAGCTGGTTGTCGATGCGGCGGGACTCGTGGCGTTCCGTTCCCAGAATATGCAGACCGCCGGCCTCGAGAACCTTCGCATGGCGCTCCTGCCAGTCCTTCTCCATGGCCGCGCGCTGCTCATCGCTAACGTCCCCGGCGTTGCGCAGCTCCACCTCGAGGTTGCCGCCGAGCACGATATCCGTACCCCGGCCCGCCATGTTCGTGGCGATGGTGACCACCCCGGGACGACCGGCCTGGGCGATGATCTCCGCTTCCTGTTCGTGATACTTGGCGTTGAGCACCTTGTGCTCGATCTTCTCCTTGCGGAAACGCTGGGACAGCTCCTCGGAGGTCTCTACGGACGCGGTACCCACCAGCGCCGGAGCTCCGATTTCCATGCAGTGTTTGACGTCTTCCACGATGGCATCGAACTTCTCCTCCCGGGACAGGTAGACGAGGTCGTTGAGATCCTTGCGCACCATCTCCTTGTTCGTGGGAATGACCACCACGTCCAGACCGTAGATCTGGCGGAACTCAAAGGCTTCTGTGTCGGCGGTGCCGGTCATGCCCGCGAGCTTGCCGTACAGGCGGAAGTAGTTCTGGAAGGTGGTCGATGCCAGCGTCTGGCTCTCGTTCTGGATCGCCACCCCTTCCTTGGCTTCGATGGCTTGGTGCAGGCCTTCGGACAGGCGGCGTCCGGGCATGGTGCGCCCGGTGTGCTCGTCGATCAGCACGACCTGGCCGCCCTGGACGATGTACTCCACATCGCGGTGGAACATGGCATGGGCGCGCAGGCCCGTATGCACGTGATGCAGCAGGGCCAGATTGGTGGAGGCGTAGAGGCTGTCGCCCTCTTCCAGCAGCCCCTCGCGCACCAGCAACTCTTCGACGAACTCGTGACCCGCCTCGGTCATCTCCACCTGGCGGAGCTTCTCGTCGACGGTGTAATGGCCTTCTTCACCTTCGGTCTCCCTGCGCAGCAGGGGTACCAGCTTGTTGATGCGTTTATAGACTTCCGAGCTGTCCTGGGCGGCGCCGGATATGATCAGGGGCGTGCGCGCCTCGTCGATGAGGATCGAGTCCACCTCGTCGACAATGGCGAAGCTCAGCTGCCCCTGGAGCTTGTCCTGCAGCGAGAACGCCATATTGTCGCGCAGGTAATCGAAACCGAATTCATTGTTGGTGCCGTAGATAATGTCCGCCGCGTAGGCCTGGCGTTTCTCTTCCGGGCTCTGCCCCGCATGCACCACGCCCACAGAGAGACCCAGGAACTCGTACAGGGGACTCATCCACGCCGCATCGCGGCTGGCGAGGTAATCGTTGACGGTCACCAGGTGCACGGCGTCGCCCGTCAGGGCATTGAGGTAGGCCGGCAGCGTGGCGACCAGGGTCTTGCCCTCGCCCGTGCGCATCTCGGCGATGCGCCCATCGTGCAGGGTCATGCCACCGATGAGCTGCACATCGAAATGGCGCATGCCCATGACGCGCTGCCCTGCTTCGCGGGCCACGGCGAAGGCCTCGGGCAGCAGGGCCTCGAGGGTCTCACCGCCTTTGAGGCGCTCACGAAACTCCGGCGTTTTCGCCGCGAGCTCTTCATCCGAGAGCGCCTGCAGGCCCTCTTCGAGATCATTGATGCGGCGGACGGTCTTGCGCATGCGCTTCAGCTCGCGATCATTGCGCGTGCCGAAGACTTTCTTGAGAGCGTTGGTAATCATGGACCTGATCTATGGGCAAAAGGCAGTATTTTCAAGGCCGAATCCCACCGGATCGTTACGACGGGAAAACGGACAGACGCGCACGCGCGACGACGGTCGCCGGCGGCGCCGCAGTCTCGCACACGGCGGCCTGCATTTCCATGCAGCGCCGCATCGGGATGAAAGGGGGTCGGAGGTGTTTCAGACTGCCACGGGAGCCGTGACGTAGGAAATCGGGGCCTCTTCCTGGTCTTCGAAGGTCACCATTTCCCAGGCATCGGTGCGTGCCATGAGGGCTCGCAGAGAGGCATTATTCAAAGCGTGTCCGGATTTATGGGCACGGAATTCGCCGATGAGACTGTAGCCCAGCAGATACACGTCGCCGATGGCGTCGAGCACCTTGTGCTTGACGAACTCGTCTTCGTAGCGGAGACCATCCTGATTGAGGATGCGGTACTCATCCACGACGATGGCATTGTCAACGCTGCCGCCCCGGGCCAGTCCCTTGGACCGGAGGTACTCGATTTCGTGCATGAAGCCGAAGGTACGGGCGCGGCTGATTTCCTTGACGAAGGAGGTGCTGGAGAAGTCGATCTCCGCATGGGCCGTGCGATCGCGGAACACCGGGTGATCAAAATCGATGGTGAAGGAGACTTTGAAGCCATCAAAGGGAAGGAAGCTGGCTACTTTGTCCCCATCCTCGACCGTCACGGCCTTCTTGATGCGGATGAACTTCTTTGCTGCGGGCTGCTCTTCGATTCCCGCGGACTGAATGAGAAACACAAAGGGACCGGCGCTGCCGTCCATGATGGGTACTTCGCTGGCGCTGACATCGACATAGGCATTATCAATGCCCAGCCCCGCCATCGCCGACAGCAGATGCTCCACCGTAGAGACGCGATGTCCATGCTGCACCAGCGTGGTCGACAGCGTTGTGTCACCGACATTGCTCGCCCGGGCATGAATCTCGACGGGCGGGTCGAGGTCCACACGACGGAAGACGATGCCCGTATCCACCGGCGCGGGCGCCAGGGTCAGGTACACCTTCTCGCCCGTGTGCAGGCCAACACCCGTTGCCTTGATGGCGTTGCGTAACGTCCGCTGTCGAATCATACAACCTCCTTGTCTGTGCACCGCCGTGCGCTACGGATCTCTCCGCCAGGCCAGGCAGGATGCCGACACCGCAGGTCGTCCATCCCTCGGAGACCCCGCGGCGTCAGATTTCACTGACGGTCTGACACCGCAAAGCACCGCTGGTTCCCCAATTTCTCACCGCCACCCCGAATCTCGCAGAATCATCGAGGCAGCGCGTTTTTCAGCCGCGCGTCGAACCGACTTCAGTCAGCCTGACGCCGCAGAACAGCCCTGAGCCGCGTAAGTCAGGCGGGCTTCAGTCAGCCTGACGCCGCAGAACAGCCCTGAGCCGCGTAAGTCAGGCGGGCTTCAGTCCGCCTGACGTCGCAGAAAAGCAGGGATGTCGAAATACTCGTCACCCACCAGCTTCTCCGCGGTCGCGGTGGCACCACCACGGGACACGGAGCGTCGCGCGGGGGGCGTCTCATAACCGCTGTAGTCGGGGGCTGTCGCGCTTTCCGCGTCACTCGCGGCCTCAGTAGCGGGGGCACTGCGGGTTTCGCTGCGCGCTGCTCGCGGTGCATCGACCACCTGCAGCTTCGCCCGGGATACGGCTCCACCGAGACCCGTAGCGACTACCGTAACCTTCAGTTCGTCGTTCAGCTCGGGATCAATAACCGTTCCGACAACGACCGTGGCCTCATCCGAGGCGAACTCTTCAATGGTATCGCCCACTT
>CAXBBA010000189.1:0-5277 GCA_963973805.1 uncultured Halieaceae bacterium
TCTTCGGTGCAGGTGAGGCCCGCCAGGTAGTACAGCGCCGGCCGCGGCTCAGCCTTCGCCTGGGGCGGAACAAAGACCGAAAACTTCATCTCCGTGCCGGTCTCTTCCGAGACGTGACGGTAGTAGCCCTGCTCACCGCCGAAGCAGTGGTGACTCTGCAGTAAGGTGATCGCCGACATCAGTACATCACCACGCTGCGGATGGATTCACCCTTCGCCATCAGGTCGAAACCGTGATTGATTTCATCCAATGACAGGATGTGGGTGATCATCGGGTCGATCTCAATGCGCTTGTCCATGTACCAGTCAACGATCCGGGGCACGTCGGTACGGCCCCGGGCACCACCGAATGCAGTCCCCTGCCAGCGACGTCCGGTCACCAGCTGGAATGGCCGGGTGGAAATCTCCTGACCGGCACCGGCCACGCCCACGATGGTGGACACGCCCCAGCCGCGGTGGCAGCACTCCAGCGCCTGACGCATGAGGTCCACGTTACCCACGCACTCGAAGCTGTAATCCGCGCCGCCATCCGTGAGCTCCACCAGGTGCGCCACCAGATCATCTTCGATCTCTTTCGGATTGACGAAATCGGTCATACCGAATTGCCGTGCCATGGACTCGCGGCACCCTGGATAACATTCAGACCGATACCGCCAAGCCCGAACACCACCACGTTGGCGCCAGCCTCAACCCCCGCGGTGAACAGCACCGCACCGATGCCCGTGGTGACGCCGCAGCCGATGTAGCAGACCTTGTCGAAGGGGGCGTCTTCACGAATCTTCGCCAGCGCGATCTCGGGCATGACGGTGTAGTTGGAAAAGGTGGAGCAGCCCATGTAGTGGTGGATGGGCTTGCCGTCAAGGGAAAAGCGACTGCTGCCATCAGGCATCAACCCCTGCCCCTGGGTGGCGCGAATGGAGGTGCACAGATTGGTCTTTTGGGAGGTACAGCTCTTACACTCGCGACACTCCGGGGTGTACAGCGGAATAACGTGATCACCCGGTTTCAGGGAGGTGACACCGGGACCAACTTCAAGCACCACGCCAGCGCCTTCGTGGCCGAGGATGGAGGGAAACAGGCCCTCGGGATCGGCGCCGGAAAGGGTGAACTTGTCCGTATGACAGAGCCCGGTCGCCTTGACCTCCACCAGCACTTCGCCGGCCTTGGGGCCCTCGAGATCAACCTCCACGATTTCCAGCGGTTTCCCCGCCTCGAATGCAACTGCAGCGCGTGTTTTCATCGTCTTTAACTCCCTTAAGAATTACGGAAGCGACTACTGTAGACTAGTACGTGGATATTGATAATACGCCCAATTTGAAACATTTAGTTACTCCATGGAAACAATCAATGGGCTGCAGCAATGAGTGACTGGGACGCCACTGAACTCTTCATCTCTGTCGTCGAAGCGGGCAGCTTCACCGCTGCAGCCGAAGTCCAGGGGCACTCCAAGGCCCATGTCAGCCGCAAGATCACCCAACTCGAATTCCACCTCGGAACCCAGCTCCTGGTACGCACGACGCGAAAGCTCGCATTGACGGAAACCGGCCGCGCCTACTACGAACGCGCCAGGGATATAGTCGGCCAGTTCCACGCCCTTGATCGTTCCGTGATCGAGATGCGCGAGCAGCTCCAGGGCACGCTGAGACTGACGGTGGCTGGCGCTTTCGGCGAGACCTATGTCGCGCCCTTCGCAGCCGAACTCATGCAGCAATACCCCGACCTGCAGATAGAGATCGATTTCACCAATCGCGTCGTCGACCTGGTGGCCGAGGGATACGACATCGCCATCCGCGCGGGAGCGCTGAAAGACTCATCCCTCGTGGCACGCAAGATCGCCAAACGGCGACTCGTGGTGTGTGGCAGCCGCACCTATCTCGATGGCCGGGGTATTCCAGTCAAGGTATCTGACCTGCGCCAGCACAATTGCCTGCTGGGCAGTCAGCCGGTGTGGCGCTTTCGCGACCGCACGGGACACCATTCAGACCACCGAGTCGAGGGCTCCTGGAGCAGCAACAACGGTAGGGCGCTGCTGGCCGCGGCCCGCAAGGACATAGGCCTCGTGCAGCTACCTGAGTTCTACGTCCATGAAGATATTGCCAAAGGCCGACTCATCCCCGTACTGGAGTCATTTGAGCCGACCGACACGGGCGAATGGGCGGTGTACCCGCGAAGCAAGCACCTGTCGCCCAAGGTCAGGACTTTTATCGATCATCTCGTGGCAAAGTTCGAAGCGATCGCCTATTTCTAGCGATGGCAAACCCTGCACATACTCGAACATTGTGCGCTCTTTTCATCTTCTCCATGATTCAAAAACATCGTCGGGCAAGTAATATGTGAACTAACGTGGTGGAGACGGAACAACTGTTTTACCGGCAGGCAAGATACTCGGCTGCGGGGAGTCTGCACCGCCCAACCAGCCCCGTCGAAATACGCTAGTGCTTTATCTCCAATTGGAAGAGTGCGGAAGTCGCGAACGCCCCGGCAAGAACAGACAAAATCGTATGGATCAGTCACCTCACCCCCTTTCCCAAAATTACTACTCCCAACGCCTTCGACTCCATTACGTAGAGTGGGAGAACGACGGTGCACCCCCGATTCTCATGGTGCACGGCGGCATGGATCACTGCCGCAACTGGGACTGGGCGGCCCGCGCCCTGAGCGAGCACTATGCCATCATCGCTCCCGACCTCAGGGGCCACGGCGACAGTGAGTGGTCCGCCGGGGGGACCTATCGTGAGCTGGATTTTGTCTACGATATCGAGCAACTGGTCCGGTTGCGGGGCTTCGACAAGATCACCATCGTAGGCCACTCCTTCGGCGGCTTCGTGTCATTGATCTATGCCGGACTGAACCCGGACATTGTCGACAAAATGATCATCATCGAGGGGTTGGTGAGGTCCGTGGAGGACTTCAACACACGCCTGGCGGAACCCACCCACCAGCGCATCAAACGCTGGATGGAGGGTATTCACAAAGTCTCCTCACGACACCCCAAACGCTATCGCACCTTTGCGGAGGCACTGGACCGCATGCGCAGTGAGAACAGCCACCTCAATGAACAGCAGGCGACGCACCTCACCCGCCACGCGCTGAAACAAAATGAAGACGGCAGCCCTTCATGGACTCGGAATACATCGACCTCTTCAGCCTCTGGCAACGAATCAGCTGCCCGATACTGTTGCTGCGCGGCGAAGACTCCTGGGCGGATGATCCGGAGAAAGACGGACGGATCAAGCTGTTCCAGAATGCGCGTCTGGTCAACATTCCCAATGCGGGACACTGGCTGCATCACGACCAACTGGAGATCTTCCTGAATACAGCAAAGGCTTTCCTGCAAGAATAGATTATTCAAACGGCGGATTCGATTTCACCCAACCTTTCCAAGCCCCTGGAATGACCCGCGCGGCCAAACTCTACGGCCTTGAGTGACTGCACTTATGTGTATAAGTATGACATTATGCGCCCGTCGCAAAGCTGATTGATCAGACATCATCCATGAACAAGAAACCCGCCTTCAACGCTGTCACAAAGGTCCCGGCCTACCAGTTGGTCGAAGGGTCCATTCGCGGCATGATTATGGAAGGTGAACTGTCACCCGGGGACTTGCTACCTCCGGAAACCGAACTCGCAGAGCAGTTGGAGGTAACCCGGCCCACGGTTCGCGAAGCGTTCCGGTCCCTCGAGGGGGCGGGCTTGATCAAGCGCGGTCCGCGTCGCCGCATGGTAGTGACGGCGCCATCCCCTCGCATCGTTCACAACGCGATGTACGAAGCAATTGTGCTCCACGGCGTCACCTACCGTGAGCTGTGGGAAATCAACATGGCACTGGAACCGGCTGCCGCAGGTTTGGCTGCCACAAAAGTTTCCGTCGAGTTGCTGAAAGAAATTGAGGCTAATCTTGCGCGCACCTCCGAATGCCTGGACAAACCAAAGCAGCTAGGCGAGTGTGACGTGGAGTTTCACAAATTGGTCGCAGAGGCCGCAGACAACCACGCCATGTTACTGGCACGGGAACCTCTGAGTGAGCTGTTACTCCCGGCTTACGGAACGGTCATTCGGAAATTGGGCCCGGGGGAGCGCCTGTTCGAAGCGCATACAAAAATTTACCAGGCACTGAAAAAAGGTAACGAAAAGCAGGCGCAGATCTGGATGGCAAAGCACATCCGGGATTTCCGGCGCGGATGCGAGCTGGCGGGACTCAACCTCGACGCCCCCGTCGGCAACAAGCCCTAGCTCAGGACCCGGTCGAACTCAGGGAGCGGGCGACGCCAGGAAGCTGGCGATCAACCCCTTGCCGCCAGCGCCATCAGCTGATGGGAGATGCTGAGCAACTCCCCCGATTCCGCATCCCGGGCGAGATCCTCGGCATCGCGCGGAATCGGTACCGGATCCACCATGAAGCGCCGGGACGACGTGCTCCTCTCCTTCGCCACCTGCGCATCGTAGAGCGTTTGCGCCGTAAGCCAGAACTCCGCTGGAAAGGCACCGCGGGTCACCTGATCAAACAGCACCGCCATCTTGGGTGTGAATCCCCGCTTGCCATTGATCAATTCATTCACCGGCTGGGGCTGATTGAAACCCAGGCGTCGCGAGAGCTCAGACTGGGAGATACCCGACGGATCCAGTATGAGGGGCTTGATCAATTTGCCAGGGTGGACAGGTCCCATCATTGCACACCGGCGCTCTCACGGTTCGCCACGGGGCCACTCTCGACCAGCTTCTTGAAGCCGCCGATCATCGCGCCAACATCCGTAGCGGAGTGCGGCATCCACACAACGTTCTCGTTCTTCGCCATGTTGTCCAGCGTTTCCATGTAACGCAGCGCTACCAGATAGTCCGCTGTGCCCTGCTGACCAAGATGGGCTGCCAGGATCTGAAGCTCCTCTCCCTTGGCTTTGGCGACGGCCCGAATTGCGTCCGCCTCACCTTCGGCTTCCTTCAGCTGGGCAATCTTCTCCCCCTCGGCTTCGGCAATCCGCGCGTCGCGCTGCCCCTCGGCCTTGAGTACTTCGGCTTTCTTGAAGCCCTCGGCCTCGGTGACGTTCGCGCGGCGCTCCCGCTCGGCCTTCATCACCTGCTCCATCGCCTGGGTGACGTCCTGGGGCGGCGTGATGTCCTGCACCTCTACCCGGTTCACCTTGACGCCCCAGCCGTTGGCAGCCTGATCAATGGTTTCAACAAGCTTGGCGTTGATGGTGTCCCGAGAGGACAGCGTGTCATCCAGGTCCATTTCACCGATCACGTTCCGCAGCGTGGTCTGGGTCAGGGTCTCCAGGGC
>CAXBBA010000190.1:0-5260 GCA_963973805.1 uncultured Halieaceae bacterium
CGGTGTGAGCTGGGATATCGGTCTGCTGTACTACAACTACGACAAGGAAGCCGAATTCGACTTCCTGGAAGGCTACGTCACCATGGGGATTGGTGGTTTCAGCCTTGGCGCATGGGTACTGCTGGACACGGAAGCTGACGAAGGGGAAGGTCAGGACTTCGGTGCAGGCAGCACCTACTACGTTGCTGCAGACTACGGCTTCGAAGTCGGTGACGGCATCGAGATGGGACTGCACGTGGGTTACCACGACGGCGACTTCGCCGAAGCCTTCAACGGCACCGACGACGGCTACTTTGACTACAACGTCAGCCTGTCCAAGGGCGGATTCGGCTTCATGATCTCTGACACGAACGCCGGTGGCCCCGCGGCCGAAGGCGGCTATGACAACGATCAGGTCAAGTTTGTCATCTCCTACTCGGTAGACATCGACCTCTGATGCGTTAATCCTGCGAGGAAATCCACCGTCATTCTCAGCGGCTGTCGCCGTCCGGGGATGACGGTTTTTTTATGCCCGGCGTTTCCTCCGCCTTTGATCGCCCACCGCGCTTGTTGTCCCGGCGGGGTTCCAGGGCTGCACGCAGCAGCGCCAGGCGCTGCTCCCGCGGCAACTGCGCCGCGACGGACACCAACCCCCTGTGGAGAAAGGCTTCGTAGCGAGCCCTGGCATCACGCATGTTCTCCAGCGCATCCTCCAGAGCCACTGCGTCAAACTCCTCGGCCACCGCCGCGCGGCGTACCTCTGCTAGAGCTTCGCCAACGTCCGCCCGCAGGGGACGTACGCGCCCCCGGTCCGCGCTCATGCGCTGACGCACCAGGCGGCGGGCGGAGTCATCGAGGTGCCGCGTCGCCCACTCCGCAGGCGGCGGCTCCGGTGGCCGCTGCCCCTGGCGGCCCAGGACGACCCCCAGAACCAGCAGGTTCACCGCCACCGAAACCAGCAGGGCCAGCAGCAATGCATGCTGTTTATTCATACCAGGGCTCCTCACTGACCGCGAGCAGCAGGCCCTGCTCCTGCAACTCCCAGTCGATCACGGTGGACGCCGCTGCGGCGTTCCGGGTGTCGCTGAGGCCCATGGCCACACCCAGCAGGAGCGGCAGGGCAAAGGCCGTGGCGGGACGCCACCACTGGGTGGGCGCGGACGGCAGGAGCCAGGCAAGGAAACGCCCCAGGGGCGTGGGCGCCACCCGCTCGACGATCTGCTGCGCCAGGTCCGGCACCGCCACGCGATAGCTGTTCAGCAGCACATCCAGGTCCCGCGCACGCTGAACGGCCGCGCGCGCATCCTCGTCCCCGGTATAGAGGCTCCGCATGGCCGCACGCTGCTCCGGCGGCCAATGGTTCTCGTCGCCACCGTAGGCATCCAGCAGATCGCGAAAACGGTCAGGATTCATGAAATTCCCCCAGCATCTGTTTCAGGCTACGACGGGCTCGCGCCAACAAGGACTCCAGCGCATCCACGGACACGTCCAGAATCTGTGCCGCGTCGCGATTGGACAGCCCCTGGTAGTGGCAAAGAATCAGGGCACTGCGCTGGCGCTCCGGCAGCCGGGCCACCGCCTGGCGCACCGCGTCACTGCGCTCCTGGCTTTGCTGCACATCATCCGGCGCGTCGCTGCTTTCGAGCGTCGCATCCGCGTCGTCACTGAAGGTGATACGACGGCCCCGGCGAAAACTGTCGATGCAGAGGTTGTGGGCGATGTTGTGCAGCCAGGTGGTGAGGCGCGCGGCCTTGCCATCGTAGCGAGCGGCCTGGGTCCACAGGCGCAGAAAGGTCTCCTGCACCACGTCGTCCGCGAGGCCCTCGTCACCGAGCATCCTGCGCGTATAGGCACTCAGGGGGCGCTGATGGGTTTCTACCAGCGTACGAAAAGCGGCGCGATCACCTCCGGTGACGCGCCGCATCAGTTCACTTTCTTCTTCGCGCTGCATCAGGCAGCGATCGGGTGGGCGGGATCAGGAATCCTCACCATCGTCGCGACCTTTGCCGCGACGGTCGCCGCGCTGCCCATGCATCGCCCGGGCTTCTTCCTTGGTAATAAAACCATCACCGTCCGCATCCATCTTCGAGAACATGTGGTCCTCTGCCTCGTCGGGAGTCACGGTGCCATCACCGTTGCTGTCGATGCTATCGAACATAGCGAGCATGCGCTCCTGGTGTTCCGCACCGGCAATCTGTACTTCCGAGCGCGTAACGATACCGTCTTCGTCGCTATCGGCGCGACCGAACGGTCCCCGGGGGCCTTCGCGATGTTCCGGCGGCTGAAATTCTTCGCGGCTGATCTGTCCGTCGCCATCCGCATCCATGCGCATCAGTCCACCGCCGGGGCGGGCGAAGCTGGCGGTTGAGGCACCAAACAGCGCAACGGCGGTCAAAGTGGTAAGCAATTTCTTCATGGCAAAGCTCCTTTGTTGCCTGTCTCAGGGTTGTTGCATGGAATCATACGCAGGCCCGGCCCCGGTTCCGTCGTGAAAAACATCGAATACGAAGGAACTGCACAATTAAGCCCCCTTGCCGCAGCGCTCCCACCCGACTACCTTGGGGTAACCCCCTGAAACCGTGGAATTCTGCTTGCCCCAGCCAACGGACAGCCCTCTTCGGCCGCTGCCCCAGCGCCTGCTAAGCGTCACCGAGAAGCTGACCTACCTCGCGGCGGCGCTGCTGCTGACCCCGTTCCTCGGCGGTGCCGTGCGGGGCATGGACGAAGCCCCGGCACCGGGGGCCGCGATTCCCGACATGCAGGGCTGGTCCGAAACCCGACGCCAGCATTATCTGGACGCCCCCACGCCCGCGACGGCGACACTGGCGGAGCTGGAGATCCCGCGCCTGGCGCTGCGCGTGCCGGTGTTCCCCGACGACAGCGACGCGCACCTCGAGGCGGGCGCCGGGGTGGTGCAGGGCATGGCCTACCCCGACGAACTGGGCCACATCGGCATTGCGGCGCACCGGGACAGCTTCTTCCGCCCCCTGAAGGACATCGCCCCGGGGGACGAAATCCGCCTGCACACGGACCGCGGACCGCGGCGCTTCGCCGTGGAAGAAACGCGGATCATCGACCCCGAAGAGCTGCACTGGCTGCAGGACACGACGGAAACCCGCCTCACGCTGGTGACCTGCTACCCCTTTTACTTTGTTGGCAACGCGCCGCAGCGTTTTCTGGTGCGCGCCACGCTGCTGCCTTCCGGGGCAACCACCGGTACCACCCTGCCCACCACCACTTCCCAAGGAGTTGTGCAATGAAAGCTTCGCTGATCGCGGGCCTAGGCCTGACCCTCACCCTGGCCTCCGCCGCGCAGGCCCAGGACCCCTCCCCCACCTGTGATGAACTCGTGTGGTCCGCCCAGGTGCTCGCCGCCAATCCGGACATCAAGCAGAGCTGCCTGGGCGTCTACGAACGCGGCGACACGCTCTACGCCCGCTCCGAAATCGAGCTGACCCGGGTGCGCGGCAATCGCCTGACCTTCCGCCCCATGCACCGGGACGGCAGCAAGGGCCGGGCCCGCAGCATCACCGTGCCGTCGACCTGGCGCGCCGAGATCAAGGGCCGCAGCTACCGCGCCGGTGAACTCCTGCCAGGGCAGCGGCTGAACGTGTTCATCCCCGAGGACCGCTTTGCCCTGGCCGTGCACAATGGCGAAGGGGAGAGCGCCTTCGACGACGACGCCTACTGGCTGGATATCGAGGACGCGGGTGAGGTTACCGCCATGCCGAGCACCGCATCCCAGCGCTACAACCAGCTCGCCGGCGCCCTCGCCCTGCTGGGGCTGGCCGGGGCTCTCACGCTGTATCGCCGCCGCAGAACGTGACGTTTGCGCCAATCCGGACCATGATCTAGCATGTTGCTGCTTCGGGCCCCGCGGGGCCCGTACTCATCTGGACAGTAAAAGCCACGCCCCCGCTGGCACCCGGTCTTCCCAGACCGCCGCGCCATGGTTGCAGGAACGAGTTACCGAGATGTTTGAACGCAAAAGCAAACAAGTGGAGACACCGCCCCCCGCGGCAACACCGGAGGTCAGCAGCAAACCTGCGCCCCCGACTCCGCCCACCGCAAAACGAGGATTACGCGCAATGATTGGAGCAAAGGTCAAGGTCAACGGCGACATCATCAGCAGCGAAGACCTGCTCGTCGAAGGTGAGGTATCGGGCACCATCACGCTGAAGGAAAACGAGCTGGTGATCGGTTCTTCGGGCAAGGTTCAGGCGGACATCAACGCCAAGACCGTACGCATCGAAGGTGAGGTCAAGGGCGACATCGAAGGCGGCGAACGCGTCGTCATCTGCGCCTCGGGCAACGTCGAAGGCAATGTCACGGCACCTCGGGTCATGCTCGAGGACGGCGGTCGCTTCAAGGGCAGCATCGACATGGGCAGCAGCAAGGGCGCTCCCGCGGCCAAGACGCCGCCGGCGCCGGAAGTCCGGCCCATGGACAAAACGGGCTGAGGCGTCCCCGTGGTTCGCATCCCGGGCCGGCGCTCCGCCCGGGACCCGGGCCCCGTCACAATCACCAGTCGCCTGCTGCCGTCGCTGCTCGATGAAGAGAAGCTGGCGGCGCGGGGCCCGGTCAATATTCTCGACCTCGGCCGCGCCAACAGCAGCAGCCTGGAATTCTTCAACCGTTTCCCCTGTCGCCTGACCGTACTGGACGCGGCGGAATCCCTGATCGAGTGGTCCCGCCGCCTGGAACAGCGCATGGAGGATCCACCGTCGCAGCAGCAGATGCAGCACGAGCTGGCGGGCCTGCTGCGCACGCCCCAGGGCACCCTGCCCTTCGACATCGTATTCCTCTGGGACACCTTCAACCACCTGCACGAGTACGCCCTGCCCGCCTTCGCCGCGCTGCTGCGCAAGGAGCTGGCGCCGGGCTTCAAGGGCCATGGCTTCATGCTGCACAAGCGGGGCACGGAGCAGCAGCTGCGCCACATGGGGCTGGCGGGACCGGACCTGGTGCGCATCAACGAGAGTCACGACACCCCCCTGTACGCCCACAACCGCCGCGTGGTGAACGATGCGCTGGGGCCCGCGCTACAGGTGGATCACGGTGTACTCCACGGCGACGGTCGCCTGGAGTTCCTGCTGACCCAGGGCCGCGCCTGACGGGCATACCCCCTCGGGGTTGCATGGGCAGACCCGCCACCTTTGCGTATACTCAAACGCGTCAAAAATACATTGGTTATCCATCTTGTACACTTTTGCTACCGGCGCCCTGCGCGCCCCGGCCAGTGCCTCGCTGGTGCGGCCCCGGAAGCCACGCTTCCCGACTC
>CAXBBA010000191.1:0-5257 GCA_963973805.1 uncultured Halieaceae bacterium
GCCCCCGTGGCCTTGCGCTGGCGGAGCATGAAGTTCAGGCCCATGCGATTGACGATGTCGTTCGCGACCTGCGTGCACATGATTTCGCGCTGCAGCCGGTGTTCGCTGATGTCCTCCGCATAGCGTCCCACCAGGCTCGCCGGGAATGCGGTCGCTACGGCGCTGGACAGGTAGGGGTCCGTCCCCAGGTCGGACTCTATGAGTTCCTCCTTGAGGATCGCCTTGCTGTAGGAGATGAGCACCGCGAGCTCGGGCCTGGTGAGGCCCCGCCCCTGCACCCGCCGCTCGGCCAGCACTTCGTCGCTGGGAAGAAACTCCAGCTCCCGGTCCAGGCGTCCACGCTCCGCAAGATTGGTGATCAGGCGACGGTACTCGCCGCTACGACTGTGCGCTTCCCGCTCCGTGATACTGATGGCCTGCACCTGGCGATAGTTGTTGGCGAGCACGAGCTCCGCCACCGATTCGGTCATCTCCTCGAGGAGCGCATTGCGATGCTTCTCGGTCAGGTCCCCGCGAGCCACGATCGTATCGAGGAGGATCTTGATATTGACTTCGTGATCCGAACAATCCACACCACCGGCATTATCGATAAAGTCCGTGTTGGAGCGCCCCCCGTTCAGGGCAAATTCCGTGCGAGCCAACTGGGTCACACCCAGGTTGCCGCCTTCGCCCACGACCTTGCAGCGCAGATCATCCGCATCCACGCGCAGCGCATCGTTCGCCTTGTCACCCACATCCATGTGGGTTTCCTGACTCGATTTAATGTAGGTGCCGATGCCGCCCATCCACAGCAGATCCACCTCAGCCGTGAGCAGCGCCTGAATCAGGGCGGTGGGCGTGAGCCGCGCCTCGGCGATGCCGAAGCGTTTCTGCATCTGCGGGCTGATGACGATGGACTTGGCGTTGCGGCTGAACACACCGCCCCCCTCGCTGATCAGCGCGGTGTCGTAGTCCGACCAGGATGAACGCGCGAGCTGGAACAATCGTTTACGCTCCTTGAAGCTCCGCCTTGCATCGGGCTCGGGATCGACGAAAATATGCAGGTGGTTAAACGCGGCCACCAGGCATATGTGCTCCGACAGCAGCATCCCGTTGCCGAAGACATCGCCGGACATGTCACCCACCCCGACCACGGAGAAGTCGGTGGTTGCGGTGTTCACACCCATTTCACGGAAGTGTCGCTCCACCGATACCCATGCGCCCCGGGCGGTGATACCCATCTTCTTGTGGTCATAGCCCACACTGCCACCGGAGGCAAAGGCGTCCCCCAGCCAGAACCCATACTCGGCGGAAAGGGCATTGGCGATATCAGAGAACGTGGCGGTGCCCTTGTCAGCCGCGACCACGAGATAGGGATCTTCGTCGTCCTTGCACACGGTCAGTTCGGGGCGAACGACGCGATCCTCGACACGGTTGTCCGTGATATCCAGCAGGCCCCGGATGAAGGTCTTGTAGCAGGCGATCCCCTCCTCATGAACCTCGTCCCGGTTCATATCCGGTCGGAGCCGCTTGGCAACGAAACCGCCCTTGGCGCCGACGGGAACGATGACCGCGTTTTTCACCTGCTGCGCCTTCACCAGGCCCAGGACTTCGGTGCGGAAATCCTCATGGCGATCGGACCAGCGCAGCCCACCGCGGGCCACCTTGCCACCGCGCAGGTGTACGCCCTCGACCCGCGGGGAATAGACGAAGATTTCGTACAGGGGCACAGGTCGGGGAATGTCGGGAATATCACCGGGACGGAGCTTGAAGGAGAAGTAGCCCTTGCCGGCGCCCCGCTCATCGTGCTGGAAGAAATTCGTGCGCTGCGTCGCGCGGATCAGATCGGCGTACTGACGAATGATGCGATCCTGACCGAGATTTTCCACCTCATCCAGAGCCTGCAGAATTCGATCTCCAATCGCCTCCTCCCGCTGGGTCCGCCAATCGTCATCACCATCGAAGGCCGGGGAAAAACGCGTGAGGAACAGCTCCACGATCGAAGACGAAATCGGCAGGTGGTCCGCCATGGTTTCGGCAATGTAGGCGCGGGAATAGGGGAAATTGATCTGACCGAGGTAACAGGCATAGGCCCGCAGGAGCGCGATCTCGCGCCAGCTCAGACGGCTGCCCAGAAGCAGGCGGTTGAAGGAATCACTCTCGGCCTCGCCAAACCAGATTCGCGCGAAGGCGTCCTCGAACTCGTCCTTGACCTCTTCGAGATCGATGTGCATCGGGAGGGAATAGATGAGGGAGAACTCCTGGATCCAGTAGCGCACACCGTCGTCGGCGCGCACGGGATAGGCGCGCTCCGCAACGACCCGCAGCCCGAGATTCTCGAGGATCGGCAGCACATCGGACAGGGGCAAGGCCACATCCCGCCGGTACAGTCGCAGCCTCAGATGATCATCGCCCTCTTCCGGCAGCCGGTAGAGATGCATACCGAGCTGATCGGCTTTACCCAGGCTCAGAATGTGCTGAATGTCCTGCACCGCCACGCGGGGATCGAAGTCATCGCGGTAACCGGGGGCGAAGCCCTGCCCGAGGTTGCGCATCAACTGTTCACCCCGCTCCTCTCCGAATTCCTCCAGCAGGCGCAGCCGCAGCCTGTCCTTCCAGTCCAGCGTTGCCTGCACTATCTGCTCCTCGATCTCGTTCACGTCAAAGGCATGATCCCGCGTGGGATCCACACGCAGCACAAAATAGACCCGCACCAGGATCGACTCGGTGAACTGGGTATTGAAGTCGGACTCCTCCGCGTCGAAGGCCCGACTGAGAATCTCCTGGATACGCTGACGCCTTTGCGTGGTGTAGCGGTCGCGGGGCATGTAGACCAGGCAACTGACGAACTTGCCATGGACATCCCTGCGCACGAACAGCCGCGTGTGGCGCCGCTCCTGAATCCGATTCACCTCCACTGCCGTGTTGAACAGGTCATCCGTGGAGGACTGGAACAGCTCATCGCGAGGCATGAGCTCCAGTACGCGCTTAAGCTCCCGGCCGTCGTGCTCCATATCCGACAACCCGGAACGCTGCAACACCTGCTCCACCTTGCGGCGGAGAATGGGGATGCGGGTGGGGTCCAGGGAGTAGACATCCGCGGTGAACAGCCCAAGGAAGCGATGCTGCCCCGTCACGGAGCCCCGATCATCGAAGACCTTCACCTCGACGTAGTCCGAATAGGCCTGGCGATGGACGCGGGAACGCTGGCGAGACTTGCTGAAGCTCAGCTGCTTGCGGCGCAGATCCTCCGGTCCCGAATTGTTCAGATCGTGGAGCAGGTCCCGATGACCCCGGGTCTCGCGGTAGCGAAGCGCGCCCAGGCTTTTCTCCGAATCCACGGTGACTTCGTCCCCTGCCACGGTCAGGTACTCGTAGCCGAGAAACGTCATGTGGTTCTTGCGCAGCCAGTCGATGAACTTCATGGCCTCGAGGCGATACTCGGCGTCGACGCAGTCACTGTGCTTCTCGACGAGATCCCGGGCTTCGTCGAGGCGTTCGCGCATCGCAGCGAAGTCGCTGACCACGCCGTCGACTTCCGCGATGATCGACTCAAGAGCAAAACCCAGCTCTTCCAGGCGCGTCAGGTCACTGTGACGGGTGATCTCGAAGTAAAGAATGCTTTCGCCGCTACCGCTTTCGTCATCGCCGTCGAGAAGGTCCAGGAGTGCTCCGGTCTCATCCCTGCGGACCTTGAGATTGCAGCTCGCCAGGCAGTGTATGCCGATGTTGCGCTGGTTTATCTCTCCGCGCACCGACGCCGTGGTGAAGGGCATATCGCGGCAGAGAATGACGAGCACCGTGGCCCTGCTTTCCCAGCCGTTGCTGCCGATCGTCGGATTGAAGATTTCGAGCTTGACCCCGTCGCCGTTCCAGTCTTCGAGCAGGTGCTGCAGCGAATAGAGCAGACCGTAGAGATTGTCCGCGGAGCGGTCGCGCATGTCTTCGGGGGAGAAACGCCCGAAGAAGGCGTCGGACAATCGGTGCAGCGAGTCCCGCCGCGCCGCATCCGCCCGGCGATCCACGAGCGCTGCGGTCTCTTCAAGCAGAGCATCTCTTGTGGCTTCCCACGCCATCACCAGTCCCCTCAGCATCGGCGTTTGTCTGGGCGGGCAGTGTATCGCAAAGCGAGTTTCGCCGTAGCGCGACGACTCGGGAACTTTACCGGTATTTTGCCGTCCCTAAGCAATCATGGATGTCTCCGGCGCCGGGGTTGGATAGAATCCCCCATCTTTCCGCCGGCAAGCGGAGGAATCGACGAAGAATCAGCGGCTTTGCCTGGGAGGCGACTTGAGTAGCGGTGATCTGAGAGAACTGGAGCAATGGCTTGATCAGCAGGTGGTGGGACAGGCGCACCTCATTCAGAGGCTCCTTGTCGCGCTGCTCGCCGACGGCCACCTGCTGGTCGAAGGCGCACCGGGCCTGGCCAAGACCCGGGCCATCAAATCCCTCGGGGATGCCCTGGAAGGCAGTTTCCACCGCATCCAGTTCACCCCGGATCTGTTGCCCGGGGATGTAACCGGCACAGAGATCTATCGCCCCCAGCAGGCCAGCTTCCACTTCCAGCAGGGGCCGGTTTTCTCCAATCTGGTGCTCGCCGATGAAATCAACCGGGCTCCGGCGAAGGTGCAGTCCGCCCTCCTGGAAGCCATGGCGGAGCGCCAGGTCTCCGTAGGCAGCGAAAGCTATGCCCTGCCCCGACTGTTTCTGGTGATGGCGACCCAGAATCCCATCGAACAGGAGGGCACCTACCCCCTCCCCGAGGCGCAGCTCGACCGCTTCCTGCTGCATGTGAAAGTGGACTATCCCGATGCCGAGGCCGAACGCCGCATTCTGCGCCTGACGCGGGCGGAAGCCGCCGCCACGCAGGTGCTCACTCCGCCGCAGCTCAGCCAGGAGAGCGTGTTCCGGGCCAGGGACGAGGCCCTGGGACTGCACATGGCCGAAGCGGTGGAGGAATACATCGTGCAGCTGGTGCTGGCGACGCGGGATCCCGGTCTCTACAGCGACGAACTGGCGCACTGGCTGGACTACGGCGGCAGCCCCCGCGCGACCATTGCCCTGGACCGCTGTTCCCGGGCCCACGCCTGGCTCCATGGCCGCGACTTTGTGGCACCGGACGACGTGCAGGCCGTCGCTGCGGATGTGCTCCGCCATCGTCTCCTGTTGAGTTTCGAAGCGGAAGCCGCCGGCGTTGAGGCGGGTCACGTGATCAGCGAACTTCTGCGCCTGGTGCCGGCTGCCTGATATCGCCGTGATACTGGATCCAACGAAACCC
>CAXBBA010000192.1:0-5249 GCA_963973805.1 uncultured Halieaceae bacterium
GGGAAGTGCCGGTGATGGCCCCGTTGGTTCCGACTGTGGTATCCCCGAACTCGAAACCCGGGATGATGTTGAACGCCAGGGGAGCACCAATGGTGACTCCGGCATCGACGCCGCCACAGATGCTCATCACCAGGTCGGGTTGGCCCAGATCCACGGAACCCACGGGGTAGCGGGCGATCCAGGCGCTGCCACCTTCGGAACCATTGAGTGGCAGGTCAGAAATCGGGTCCGTAAGAACACCGCTGGCGTCGAAAACGCCGATTTCTTCGATAACCGGGGGAATGTCGACGAAGGATACGCTGCTGATCTGTATGCCGGGGTCGACGACAGCGATCAAGTACGGGCCGTATCCCGTGTTCGCGTCGGTATTGCTGAAGCTGGCATCAACGCAGAACTCTTCGCCGATCAGCGGCGTGGCGGGCAGGCCGGTTACGGCGACTGCCGGCACCTGGGCCAGCGTTGTCCCCGCAAACATGATCAATGCAAGTCCGAGGCATGCCGCTATCATGCCGGGAATCTCTTGGGAGGTGGGGTTTGACTTGCGCATTTAGTGCTTTGCCTGCTTTCTTGTTGCGTGGTTGGAATTATCTGGGTTGCTGGGACGTAATCATAGGGACCGCAGCGCAAACTGGAGCACAGTTTGCATATCTAAGTTTGGCCGGAGCAGTTTTAGTGTGACACGGGATACCTATGGTTAGCGGTAGCCACGGACGACAACTTGAGCGGGGGGTGGTGCTTACCACCACGCTTGCCCTCGCCCCGGTCCTGACGTCGATCGCAGACAACACCGAGACCGGTATCGCTGAGCGCGATACCGGCGAAATCGAAGAAACACTGGTTCGTGCTACGGATGACGCGCCCCATTGGATTGATGCCAGTCACCAGATTGCCACCAACCGCGCCCAGGCCCTGGCCCAGTGGATGGATGATTACTTCGGTGCTCCGGTGCGCGATGCGGAGCGCGCCGACACCTTTATCCGCACAATTGTCATCGACGACTGGGACGAGCGCGACGGCCACGACCTGAAGCTGCGCTTGCGGGGGCAGATCAGCCTGCCGAAAATCTCCGAGCGCGTGGATATCTTCTTCTCCGGCGAAGAGTCGGAGGAGCGCCTCACGGAGGATGAGCGCTCCCAGGAAAATGATGTGGGCGTGCGCCTGAACCTGCGGGACAGCAAGCGTACGCGCCTGGATGCCACTCTGTCCGCGCGCTCGGGGCCCGCGCTGCTGCCCGGGGTGCGTTTTCGCTATCAACAGCCGCTCACGGACAACAGCTGGGCCCGCTTCACGCAGCGCCTGCAGTATCACACCGAAGACGGCTATCGCTCCCTGAGCAATATTGACCTGAACCGGGCGATCAGTGACCGCAGCCTGCTGCGATTGGGCGGGCGGGTGCGCTATCGCGAAGAGAAGGAGTTCTGGGACTGGACCACCAGCCTGTCCTTCCGCCAGTGGCTGGACGATCACCGGGAGTTTCCCAGCGCCATCGAGTACTTCGTGTCCGTGGCCGGGCGCGATCAGCCGGAAAACTTCGAGACCAGTTACCGCGTCGGTGCGTTGTATCGGCGGCAGTTCTTCCGCGAATACCTCTTCTATGAAATTGAGCCGAGCGTAAACTGGCGCCGGGACAGTTACGAAGAGCGTCGCGAGGCGGTGTTCGGCATCGTCCTGCGCCTTGAGGTGATGCTTGATGAGGGCCTGGTACGGGGCCGCAGATAGCGATCGCGGATTTTTCGCGCCTGATCATTTTTCCCGGAATGTGGGCTTTTGACACATTGAAAGTCCTCCGCACGCGATAGGACCGGCTTCCCAAATGGTGTAATCTCGGACCCCGAACAACGCTGAAGGGGGCCGTCACGGCCTCCCGCAGTATGATAATGAGCACAACACAAGCACAACAAGCGAAAAACCGCGAGATCTCTCTGGAAGGAACTAGCATGAAAGCGTTAGCGCGAATTTCTGTACTGGCCCTGGCCGCTTTTCTGGCCGCCTGTAGCACGACCGATGAGCGGCAATACGAAGCCTGTATTGCCGGATCGAGTGCCGCCGGCGGTGAACTTGCCACCGTTACCACTGGTGCTGGTGGTCTCGCCGGCGCGGCTGCTGGTGCCGGCGTCGGTGCGGTGATCTGTGACCAGGCCGAAGCCCCCGAGCCCGTGCGCTATGAGGCGGCTCCCGTGGACAGCGACGGCGACGGCGTCACCGACGACGCGGACCGCTGCCCCAACACCCCCGCCGGGGCTGCAGTGGACGTGAACGGCTGTGCCCTCGACAGTGATGGCGACGGCGTAAAAGACTACCGCGATGACTGCCCGAACACGCCCGCAGGCGTGACCGTCGATAGCCGGGGATGCCCCGTGAAGGACGAAATCGTGCTGACCATCGACCACGTGGAGTTCGCCTTTGACAGCGCCGAACTGGACGCCGAGTCCCGCGCAGCGCTGGACGCGGCGGTGGACGTGATCAAGTCCCACGACAGCGTGTCCATGGACCTCATCGGTCACACGGACTCCACGGGCCCCGAGGCCTACAACCAGACGTTGTCCGAGCGTCGTGCGAAGGCCGCCGTGGCCTACCTGGTGTCAAAGGGGGTGCGCTCTGATCAGCTCACCGCCGTCGGCCGCGGTGAAAGCTCGCCGGTGGCAAGCAACGACACCGATGCCGGTCGCGCCCGCAACCGCCGCGTGGAACTGGTCGTACGCTGAGGCCTTGAGCCGCGGTCGCGGAGTCCTGTGGGACTTCGCGATCCACCCGAAAGTCGAACTCCGGCGACTGCGCCCCTGGCGCTGTCGCCTTTGTTTTGCCCGCCAAGATACTTGAGCGACAGCAAAACATACTGTATGTTCAAAAGCGCTTTCGGCGTTGGTTTCCTGCTCCAGCTACGGCGGGCCGCGCTCCCAATCCAACTACCCTAGAGGAGGTCTGGAAAATGACCGACCTGGACTCGTTTCGCCAGGAAACCCGCGAGTGGCTGGAGGCAAATTGCCCCGACGCCATGCGCACACCTGTCTCCAGCTTCGAAGATATTTTCCGCGGCGGTCGACGTCCCGAGGTGGCACACCCGGACCAGGTGGTCTGGTGTGAACACATGGCGGAGCGCGGCTGGACCGTGCCCCACTGGCCCCGGGAGTACGGTGGCGGAGGCCTGGGCAGCGCTGAGGTGAAGGTGCTCCGGGAAGAAATGGAGCGCATTGGCGCCCGCCGCCCCCTGGACTCCTTCGGTATCTCCATGCTCGGCCCGGCCTTGCTCAAGTTCGGCAACGAAGACCAGAAGCTCGAGCATCTGCCGCCGATCTGCCGGGGCGAAATCCGCTGGTGCCAGGGCTATTCCGAGCCCAACGCGGGGTCCGACCTGGCCAGTCTGCAGACCCGGGCCGTGGACAAGGGCGACTACTACGAAATCAACGGCCAGAAGGTCTGGACCTCCTACGCCGACAAGGCCGACATGATTTTCTGCCTCGTGCGCACCGATAACAGCGGCACGAAGCACGAGGGCATCAGCTTCATGCTCTTCGACATGGATCAGCCCGGCGTCACCGCCAAGCCGATCAAGCTGATCAGCGGTTCTTCACCGTTCTGTGAGACCTTCTTCGACAACGCCCGCGCCGAGAAGCGCAACCTCGTGGGCGAACTGGGGCAGGGCTGGACCATCGCCAAATACCTGCTCACGCACGAGCGCGAGATGATCTCGGGCTTCGGTACGGCATCGGGCAAATCCCTGGGCAAAAGTGGCCTGGAGCAGTTCGGTGCCGACGAGTCCGGTCGCCTGCGCAACGGCGTGCTGCGGCAGGAGATCGCCCAGTATGAGCTCGACAAACTGGTCTTCGCCGCCACCATGGAGCGTGTGGGTGACGAGGTGAAGTCAGGGCAGGGCCTGGGTCCCGCCTCTTCCATCTTCAAGTACTACGGCACGGAGCTGAACAAGCGGCGCAACGAACTGAATCTTGCCGTGGGTGGTGAAGCCGCCCTGGGCTGGTCCGGTGAGGAGTACCGCGACGGATCAGTGGTGCGCAGCTTCCTGCGTTCCAAGGGGAATTCCATCGAAGGTGGCACCACCGAAGTGCAGCTCAATATTGTGGCCAAGCGCGTGCTCGGCCTGCCCGACGCCTGAGGAGACGAACATGACGCTGGTACTGAACGAAGAACAGGTGATGCTCAAGGAGTCCGCGGCGGGCTTCCTGGCCGGGAAGGCCTCCGTGGCGCAGCTGCGGGCGCTCCGCGATGGCGGTGACGAGACGGGCTTTGACCCCGCGGTGTGGCAGGAAATAGCCGAGATGGGCTGGGCGGGAATCGCCATTCCCGAAGCCTATGGTGGCCTCGGCTACGGTTACACGGGCCTGGGCGTCATCCTGGAACAGGCGGGACGCAACCTCTCACCGACGCCCCTGGAATCCAGTGTATTGCTGGGTGCGACAGTGATTGAGGCCCTGGGTACTGAGGAGCAGAAGAACCAGTATCTGCCGGCGATCGCCAGCGGTGAGCTGCTGGTCAGTCTGGCGCTGCAGGAGACGGCGCAGCACGACCCCCTGGGCGTGACCCTCAGCGCCAGCGAAGACCTGAACGGTTGGGTCCTCAGTGGCAGCAAGCGCATGGTGCTCGACGCCGGGAGCGCCAAAGCCTACGTCGTCATCGCGCGCACCGGTGGCGAAGCGGGAGAAGAAAACGGAATCAGCGCCTTTCTGGTCCCCGCGGACGCCGAAGGGGTGACGGTCAGCACCTGCGATATGGTGGATTCGCGCCAGTGTGGCGCGGTGGAGTTCGCGCAGGTGCGTGTCGCAGCGGACGCGCTCATGGGCCCCGCAGGCGAGGCCTGGCCGGCGCTGGCGCGCACCCTGGATATTGCGGCGATCGGCCTTTCCGCGGAGCTCCTGGGCCTGTCCTTCGAGGCGTTCGAGCGCACCATGGCCTATCTGCGGGAGCGCAAGCAGTTCGGCAAGGTCATCGGATCCTTTCAGGGGCTGCAGCACCGCGCCGCCGCTCTGTTTGCCGAGCTGGAGCTGGCCCGCTCCATCGTACTCAAGGCCCTGCAGGCCATCGATGCCGGCGACGAAGACCTGGCCCTGCTCGCCAGCGCTGCCAAGGCCAAACTCTGCGAGGTCGCGCGCACCGCGAGTAACGAAGGGGTGCAGATGCACGGCGGCATCGGTATGACCGATGAATACGATATCGGCTTCTTCCTCAAGCGGGCCCGCGTGCTGCAGCACCTTTTCGGGGACTACTACTTCCATCTGGACCGCTTCGCACGCCTG
>CAXBBA010000193.1:0-5228 GCA_963973805.1 uncultured Halieaceae bacterium
CAGAACCTGCGAAACTGGAACGTGTTCAGTAACTCCTCCCCCGTGGAAGGCATCCCCTCCGCCATCCGTACTTTCTACGATCCCGCTAAAAAGATTAGTATCTACGTGTTCGGAGACGAATTTACGGGTCAATCCATCGCCGAAGTGGTGGATGTGGTGGATCGCATCAATGCCGATACCGCCGACGGTGAACGCCGCGTACGCATCCACGCCGTGGGTTTCCCCGTACAATTCATCCGTGCACCGAATTTGCAAGGCACCGGTATCCGCTTTGCTACGCTGATGCGAGAGCTGACCTATCGCAACGGAGGGACTTTTGTTGGACTTAACGACTTCAGACCCTGACCCCCGCCCCTGGAGCGCATTCCCGGCGCTCCGGGGACAATCCCCTGCGGCCCTGGCGCTCGCCCTCTGCACCCTGCTCATCACTGGCTGTGGCACCAAGGAAGTCATCGTCACCGGCAACTTCCCCGAACCCCTCATGGAGCCGCTGCCCGTGGCCCTGGGCGTGTGGTACGAGCCGGAGTTCGAATCCCACGAATTCTTCGACGAGGCCAAGGGCCGCGCCGACTCCACCTGGATCGTGAAAACCGGCGAGGCCCAGGTGAGCATGTGGGACAAACTGCTGAACGGCATGTTCCTGCGCGTCGAGCGCATGGATGGCAAGCCGGCACCGGAGCAGATGAATCCGGCGGTGGACGCGGTGCTGATCCCCCGGGTCGACGAGCTCCAGTACGCCATCCCCGCCCACACGAATGTGAAGGTCTACGAGATCTGGATGCGCTACGCCTTCGAGCTGGTCACCACCAGTGGCGAACCGATCGCGGAGTGGACCATGACGGCCTACGGCAAGACCCCCACCGCCTTCCTCCAGAGCGACGAAGAGGCGGTGCGCCTCGCGGGTGTGGTGGCCCTGCGCGATGCGGGGGCCCACTTCATCACCAGTTTCCTGACGGTCCCGGAAGTGGCCCAGTGGATGGAGGAGCTGCAGCGTTCGCGGGCTCCCACCGCGGCGCTGTGATCCCGGGTCGCGACAGGGCCGCCTCCCTGGCCCGCTCTGCGGGTGCCCTGGCCATGGCGCTGCTCACCGGCGGCTGCGTCACCTCCACCGTGGATGAGATGGTCTTCAACGCGCCTACGGAAGGCATCGGCGACGCCACGGTGGTGATCCTCGGCCGCCGCCACGCCAGCGACTACGATACGGAGTTCGACTTTATCGAGTGCATCGCCGACCACATCGTGGCGCGGGACCGGAGCATCGAAATCATCGACGAAATCGAGTTCATCAACAGCATGTACCCCTGGTTCGAACCCCGCACGGCGCCCCTGCGCCCCGCGGATATCGATCGCCTGATGCACCAGGAACCCGTCGCGGAACAACTCGCGGCGCTGAAGCTCGAATACATGATCTGGGTAGACGGCAGCACGGTGCAGACCAACTCCGCGGGCTCCATGACCTGCGGCGTCGGCCCCGGTGGCGCCGGCTGCTTCGGCTTCGGCACCTGGGGCAATGCCGCCGACTACGAGGCCACGATCTGGGACTTCACCGATCGCGCCGAAGTGGGCCGCCTGAATACGCAGACCTCAGGCCAGTCCTACATGCCCGCGGTGGTGGTACCCATTCCCATCATCGCGCCGGTGCAGGGTACCGCCTGCGACGGCCTGGGCGACCAGCTACTGGAGTTTCTCTCGAGTGAACACTGATACCCCACGCCGCATTCCCCGCCCCCTGGGCCGTATCGCGGCCCTGGCCACCGTTCTCGCCGTGAGTGCCAACCTGGCCAGCTGCACCGTCAATCCCGCCACCGGCGGCGCCACGGTGGTCATGTCCGGCAGCGCCAGCGAACGGGAAACGGGCCAGGAGATGTACGACAAGTTCATCGCCGAGGGCGCGGCCTATGACGACCCCGAACTCCAGGCCTACGTGAACAAGATCGGGCAGCGCCTCGTCGCCCACAGCGACATGCCCGACCGGACCTTCACCTTCACGGTGCTGGATGCCCCGGAGATCAACGCCTTCGCCACCCCCGGCGGTTTCATCTACGTCAACCGGGGACTCATCGCCTACCTCAACAGCGAGGCGGAGCTCGCCGGCGTTATCGGCCACGAAATCGCCCACGTCACGGCCCGCCACCACGGTCGCCGCAAGACCGCTGGCGTCACCAGCCAGGTGCTGGCCACCACCGCCTACGTGCTCACGGGCAGCAGCGCGGTGTACGAGGCGTCGAACATGTACGGCGCCGAAGTGATCAGCGGCTACGGACGGGACATGGAGCTCGAGGCCGACGGCCTCGGCGCCGAGTACATGTACAAGGCCGGGTACGAGCCGGAGGCGCTGCTGGACGTGATCGGCGTGCTGAAAAACCAGGAACAGTTCATGCGCCTGAAGGCGCGGGAGGCCGGGAAGTCGGGCACCACCTACCACGGCCTCTACGCGACGCACCCACGGAACGACAAGCGCCTGCAGACCGTTATCGGCGCCGCCCATGAGCTGGACGATGGCAGCTACATCGAGAGCCCGGAACTCCCCGGTGAATTCCGCCAGGCTACGGATGGCCTGGTCTGGGGCGAGAGCGTCGAGGGCCAGCGTGCCGACGACCGCTACTATCACAACAAGCTGGGCTTCACGATTGAGCAGCCCGAAGGCTGGTCCATCACCCCCGGTGCGCGTGCAGTGGTGGCCGCCGCCCCCGATGGCAGCGCCAGGCTCACCATCACCCTGCGGCGCAAGGACAGCAGCACCACTCCCCAGGCGACGCTGGAATCCCTCGCCCGCGGCGACCTGGACCAGGGTGATCAGCTCCAGCAGGCGGGCCTCGACGGCTACACCTATGTCGCCAGCGCCAACGGCAGCCAGAAGCGTGTCGCGGCGATCAACCTCGAGAACCTGACCTATCTCTTCGAAGGAGAAGCGGCGGACTTTGCTGCGCAGGACGGCCAGCTACTGGCCCTGATCCAGAGTTTCCGCGCGATGCACCCGAAGGAAAAGAGCTCCAACAACGGCCGCTATGTTCGCTATATCCAGGTTCCCCGGGGGGCGGACATGGCATCCCTCGCAAGCAGCGTGCGCATCGATGACGCGGAGGCGCAGCTGCGCCTCATCAATGATTTCTATCCCCGGGGGGAGCCGCGCACGGGAGACTGGATCAAGGTGATCCAGTAAGCCCCCGCCGCGCCACGGGGTTCCGAGTCACAGCCCCCAGGTGAAGCGCATGCCCACGGTGCGGGGCCGGCCGGGGCTGATATCGAACTGGGGATAGGGCGTGCCCGCCGTGGTAATGCCGTTGCCCTGGTCGTAGTACTCGTCATCCAGCAGGTTCTCGACGTACAGAGCCAGTGCCCAGCCCTGATCCGAGCGGTAGCCCCCCAGTGCCTGCACCTCGGTGAAACTGCCCACCATACGCTGGCCGGCGGCAACGGTGGCGGGGGTGAAAGGCTCCCAGTCCGTCGGTGCATCGTCTTCCCAGCTCACGGTGAAATTACCGAAGAGTTCGCCGGAACCCATGGGCACATTCAGGTCCGCGGTACCGAAGGCGGTCCACTCGGGAATATCGGGGATCGGAGAGCCTTCGCAGGCGTCCCGGCTGCCCAGCAGGTCTTCACCGGCGCTGCAGAAATCCTGGATGCCGCTGCCTTCGCTGTCGAACCAGGACACGCCCACGGCGAGACTGAGAACGCTGGACACGGCAAAGCTCCACTGCCCCTCGATACCCTGGCCATCCACCTCACCGGTGTTGCAGACCACCACTACGGGGGAGCCCGGCTCGCTGCAGGTGGCCTGGAGATCTTCATACTCGTAGATGAAGGCGTTCAGGGCGAGTTGGCTGCGCCCATCGAGCTGCGTGCCCTTGAAGCCGATTTCGTAGGAGATAACGGTCTCGGCATCGAAGGAGGAAGGCACATGCACCCCCGGCAGGGCTTCCACACCGCTGAAGGGGCCGCCGGGATCAACGGAGAAACTGTTGAAACCGCCCTGCTTGTAGCCCGAGGTGGCGCTGACGTAGATCAGGGACTCCTCTGTGGGACGCCAGTTGACCACGGCGCGCCAGGTCGTCTCGCTCCAGCTCTGGGTATCACTTACGGGCCCCAGGGGGGTCGTGAAACCGGTCTGCACCACCTGGCCGAGAATGCTCTGGTTGCGATCGGTGAGCACCTCCTGGGACATCTTCTTCTCGTCGTCGTTGTAGCGCACACCGATGCTGGCATCGACCGAATCCGTCAGCTGGTAGCTCAGGTCCACATAGGCCGCCCAGCCGCTGAATTTGCCCACGGTGCGGTTCCAGTCGTCGATCAGCCCATTGTTGCCGCTGGGGGACCAGCTGTCGGTGCCGAAGTAGTACACCAGATAATCACCGATGCCGTAGTAGTTGTAGTACTCGAAAAGCTCCTGGCACGGCAGGCCCCAGTACACGCTGCAGTAGACGTCTTCATCCTGTTGGCCGAGGAATTCCGTCTCGATGTCTTCCTCGTAGTAGGACAGCCCCGCATACCAGTTCAGGGGGCCCTCGCTGTCCGAGGTCAGGCGCAGCTCCTGTTCGAAGTACTCGCCCTCCTGCACCTGCTCGTAGTTGAAGACAGTGATCGGGGTGGAGTCAAAGTCCTCGGTGTAGTGGTAGTCGTGATCCTTGTATCCGGTCAGGGACGTCAACGTCGCCCAGCCCAGATCATAGTTCAGGGTCAGGCCGATCTGCAGTACTTCACCACCGTCCACGAGGCCATTGCGGGGTTCATCGATGCGCACGTTGCGCGCGTCGCTGGGCAGACCGATGGTGCCGTAGATTTCTTCGAGGGTCGCGAAGGCAGGGCCCTCGCCCGTGGCGCGATAGATCGTTCCCGACTGGTCCCGATCCTCCCACTCCAGGAACAGCGTCGCCGTCAGGTCCCCGCCCGCGTCGTAGGCGCCGGTGAAGCGCACTGCGGACTTCTCGTGGCGGATATGCTTGTTGCCCGTAATCTCGTTGCGAACGTAGCCATCTTCTTCGGAATGGAGGCCGGCGATGCGCACGGTGATCGAATCGCTGACGTCGAAGTTGGTAGCGCCCTCGGCACGGAAAATACCGCGCTCACCGAGGCGCACATCCACATAGGCATCCGGATCACCCTGCTCCGGCGCCCGCGTGATGACATTCACCGCACCGGCAATGGAGTTGCGCCCGAAGAGGAAGCCCTGGGGCCCGCGCAGAATCTCGGAACGCTCCACGTCAAAGACGCTGGTCACCGCGGAGCCG
>CAXBBA010000194.1:0-5224 GCA_963973805.1 uncultured Halieaceae bacterium
GCTAGCGCAGGCGGGGTTCGCTGCCGTCGCGCAGCGTCATGACGCTCCAGCCGCGCTCCCGGGCGATGGCTTCGAGCTGTTCATCGGGGTCCACCGCAACGGGATTGGCAACCTGCTCCAGCAGGGGCAGATCATTGTGCGAGTCCGAATAGAACCAGGCGCCGTCGAGCGTCTCGTTCTCTTTCTGAAGCCATTCCCCCAGGCGCAGCACCTTGCCCTCGCGATAGGTGAGCGTGCCCACGGTGCGTCCCGTCAGCCGCCCGTCGCGCACTTCGACCGCGCATCCGAGGAGCTCATCGATGCCGAATCGTGCTCCGATGGGGCGGGTGATGAATTCGTTCGTCGCCGTGATGATCAGCAGGCGGTGGCCCTGCTCGCGGTGCTGCTGGATGAGCGCCGCCGCCGCGGGGAGCATGAGTTCTTCGATGGCCTCGCGCATGAATGCTGTGTGCAGCTCCGCGAGCTCATCGAGGTGTCGTCCCGCCAGGGGCGCGAGCACAAAGCGCACGTAGGCTTCGATATCCAGGTCGCCGCGCTGGTAGTCCGCGTAGAAGCGATCGTTCTGCGCCCGGAACCCCGCATTGTCCACCAGTCCCTGGCCGCAGAGGAACTCGCCCCAGAGGTGGTCGCTGTCGCCGGCGATGAGCGTGTTGTCGAGATCGAAGATAGCGAGGGTCATGATTTCTGGCCGGAGTTGCGGGGCGGGCAAGGTTAGCGGTGGCACGCGGGTCTGGCAATTCTCACGGTCGCTGTGGAACAATCCAATATTCCGTGAACCTTCGGGTACGCCGTTCATGATCGATGCACAGGGCTTTCGGCCCAACGTGGGGATCGTTATCGCCAATGACGCCGGTCGACTGCTGTGGGCCCGGCGCGTCGGTGGGCGCAATGCCTGGCAGTTCCCCCAGGGCGGCATCAACGACGGCGAGAGCGCGGAAGAGGCGCTGTACCGGGAGCTCGAGGAGGAGGTGGGCCTCGCACCGGACGCCGTGGAACTGGTGGGGAGCACCCGGGGCTGGCTGCGCTATCACCTGCCCAAGCGCTATCAGCGCAAGGGGCAGCAACCCCTGTGCGTCGGCCAGAAGCAGAAGTGGTTCCTGCTGCGCATGCTTGCCAGCGATGAAGCGGTGAGTCTCGCGCACAATGCCAAGCCCGAGTTCGATCACTGGCAGTGGGTGTCCTACTGGTATCCCCTGGATCAGGTCGTGTTCTTCAAGCGCGAGGTCTACCGGCGTGCCCTGAAGGAGCTCGCCGCACCCCTCGCGGCAATGACCGGAAACGCGCCGTCGCGCCGGTCCCGGGGGCGCTGATCGGTGCTTGAAGTCCTGCGCAATATCGTTCTCGAGGTCAATACCGCCGAGTCCCTCGATGAGATCCTCAACATCATCGTCACCCGCGTGCGGGCGGCGATGGGGACGGAGGTCTGCAGCGTCTACATTCGCGATCGCCGCGAGCCGCGCTATGTGTTCCGGGCCACGGAGGGCCTGAACCGCGACCAGGTGGGCGAGGCCTCCCTCGGTCTGGGCGAGGGCCTCGTGGGCCTGGTCGCGGAGCGGGAGGAGCCGGTGAACCTCGAAGACGCGGCGCTCCATCCCAGCTTCCAGTTCTTTCCGGACATCGGCGAGGAGCCCTTCAGTGCGTTCCTCGGCGTGCCCATCATTCACCAGCGCGATGTGCTGGGCGTGCTCGTTGTGCAGCAGGCGGAGCGCCGCCGCTTCGATGACAGCGACGAGGCCTTTCTGGTCACCATGTCGGCGCAGCTTGCGGGGGTCATCGCCCACGCCCGCGTCACCGGCGAGGTACACGATGCCTCCGGAGCCGAAAGCGATGTGTACTGGGCGCGCGTCAGCGGTGTGCCCGGGGCGCCGGGTATCGGTATCGGTCGGGCGGTGGTGCTGTCCCCCGCCGCGGATCTCTACGCCGTGCCGCGCCAGCTCAGCGACGACCGGCGGGGTGAACTGCGGGCCTTCAAGCGCGCCCTGTCCCAGGTGCGCACGGATATCCAGTCCGTCGCCGAAAACCTGCGGGACAAGCTCTCTCCCGAGGACCTGGCCCTGTTTGACGTCTACCTGGGCATTCTCGATGACTCGACGATCGGCGGTGAAGTTGCGGCGCTGATCAAGGGTGGGCAGTGGGCCCAGGGGGCCCTGGCCCAGGTGATGATCGAACACATTCGTCATTTTGAGGCCATGGAGCACACCTACCTGCGGGAGCGCGCCGTGGACGTCAAGGACCTGGGGGAGCGGGTACTGGGCTATCTCCAGGCGGATGAGCGCGAGAACCGCGAGTTCCCCCACGATACCGTGCTCGTCGCTGAAGAACTGACGGCCTCCATGCTGGGGGAGATCCCGCGCAATCGCCTCGCGGGTCTCGTGTCCGTGCGCGGCTCAAGTAACTCCCACGTGGCGATCCTCGCCCGGGCCATGGGTATCCCGACGGTCATGGGGGCGGTGGACCTGCCCTACACGCGCCTGGGCAGCATGGCGATGGTGGTGGACGGCTACAACGGCAACGTACACCTCAATCCCACCACGGCGATTGTGGCGCGCTTCCGCGAGATCGCCGACCAGGACCGCTCCCTGAGCAAGGACCTCGAGGCGCTGCGTGAACTGCCCTGCGTCACCCTCGATGACCAGCGCCTTGCCCTCTGGGTCAATACGGGGTTGATGGCGGACGTCGCCCGGTCTCTGGAGCGCGGCGCCGAGGGTGTGGGCCTGTATCGTACGGAAGTGCCGTTCCTCATGCGCGAGCGGTTTCCGTCGGAGGAGGAGCAGCGCCAGATCTACCGCGAGCAGCTCGAGGCCTTCGCTCCCCACCCCGTCACCATGCGGACGCTGGACGTGGGGGGAGACAAGGCGCTGCCCTACTTCCCCATCGATGAAGAGAATCCCTTCCTGGGCTGGCGGGGCATCCGCGTGACCCTGGACCACCCGGAGATTTTGCTGGCCCAGGTGCGCGCCATGCTCAAGGCCAGCGAAGGCCTGGGCAACCTGCGCATCATGCTGCCCATGGTGAGCAATATTCCCGAGCTGGACGAAGCCCTGGCGCTGGTGCATCGAAGTCACCGGGAGCTGATGGAGGAGGGGATCGTGGTGGCCCTGCCGCCGATCGGTGTGATGGTGGAGGTGCCGTCCGCGGTGTACCAGGCCCGGGCGCTGGCGCGGCGCGTGGACTTTCTCTCCGTGGGCAGCAACGACCTCACGCAGTATCTGCTGGCGGTGGATCGCAACAATGCCCGCGTGTCTGACCTCTATCACGCGTTCCACCCCGCCGTGCTGGAAGCCCTGGTTCAGGTGGCCCAGGCGGGCCGGAGCGAGGGTGTGCTGGTCAGCATTACCGGCGAGCTCGCCGGTAATCCCATGGGCGCGGTGCTGCTGCTGGCCATGGGCTACGACGTATTGTCCATGAACGCCACCAGCCTGCCGCGGGTGAAGCATGTGCTGCGCGCCATCACGGCGAAGGATGCACGGCAGGTGCTGGACGAGGTACGTCAGCTGGAGAGCGGTCAGGAAGTGCAGCTGCGCATGGATGAGTTCATGCGCTCGCGAGACCTGCAGCAGATGGTGCCCGACCCCGTCGACCCCTACTCCTGAGGCGGCGTCTGTGCCGCATCGCGAAACACCGCTTCACCTACCCGGGTACCGTCGGCGCAGTAGCGCTGCTCCTGAAACTCCCAGGATTCCGTTCCCTGGGTGAGCGTGGTCGTGCAGCGGGTGCCGTACTGTGGCGTGACGATGAACTGGGCCGACAGGCGCTGGTCCATTGTTCCTTCCAGGCCATGGAGGGCGAGGTCCTCGGCGCTCGCCAGGGAGCGGTCTGCCACGCAGCGGCGCAGGTCGCCGTGATCCACGGCGCCGTCGCCGGCCTCGGCCAGCAGGCCTGCGAGCCTGTCCCTCGCCAGGGTCACTTTGGGCCAGGGCACATCCAGGGCCGCGTTGCTGAGGCCGTAGAGCCCCGGCTCGAGGCGCTGCGGTGCGCCGGCGCTGCGCCCGTCGCCGTGGAGGTAGCACAGCGTATCGCCGTCTCCCACCAGCAGGTTGAAGCCGAGATAGGCATTGCAGCGCGAGGCGATGTCCGCGAGATAGGCCTCCGGTGACTGCCGGGAGGCGAGGAAGTCCGCCGTGAGCTCTCCGCGACTGCGCGGCGCCCGGCGCTGGCCGGCAGCGGGGTCGCGCAGGTTGGTGATCGCGGCGAAGCGTCCGGTGGGGGAGATGCCCAGCCAGGTGCCACCGGCTTCGAGGTCCCGCCCGGCGAGCACGGACGGGTGGTCGGTCCAGAAGCTTGCCGCATCCGCGGGCCGGCCATGGAACTCGTCCCGGTTCGCGGCGAGAATCAGGGAATGGCGGGGGTGTCGCTGCCAGGCGAACACGATGAGGCACATGGGCGCTTCTCCTGGTCGGGGTTTTCCGGCGAAACAACGATGAGGTTTGTGCCCGGCGGAGCCCTGTCCGATAATGCGGCGCTTGCGCGGCCACCCCATCGGGGCCGCAGTGTACCCCGGACTCCAAGGCCATGCTGACCTATCCCGAGATTGACCCCGTCGCCGTTTCCCTGGGGCCGTTGCAGATCCACTGGTACGGCCTGACCTACCTCGCGGGTATCGCGATCGCCTGGTGGCTTGCGACGCGACGCAGCCGGAAACCCTGGACGCCCCTCGTGCGGGAGCAGGTGGACGATCTGGTGTTCTACGTCGCCCTCGGTGTGGTGCTGGGGGGGCGCATCGGCTACATCCTGTTCTACGGCGGCAGGCGCCTGGTGGAGGATCCCGCCTGGGCCCTGCGGGTCTGGGAGGGGGGCATGGCCTTCCACGGCGGTCTGCTGGGGGTGATGCTGGCGGTGTATCTGTTTGGCCGCAGTCGGCGAATCGCCTACGGCCCGCTGCTGGACTTCGTCGCGCCCCTGGTGCCCATCGGTCTGGCCCTGGGTCGCCTCGGCAATTTCATCGGCCAGGAGCTCTGGGGGCGCCCCACGGATGTGTCCTGGGCCATGGTCTTTCCCAATGATCCCCTGCAGTTGGCGCGGCACCCGTCCCAGCTGTACCAGTTTGCCCTCGAGGGTATGCTGCTGTTCGCGCTGCTCCTGTGGTTCAGTCGCAAGCCCCGTCCCACGTGGGCGGTCTCGGGCTTCTTTGCCATCGGCTATGCGCTGTTGCGCTCCTTTGCGGAGTTTGTCCGCGAGCCCGACGCCCATCTGGGGATCCAGGCTTTCGGTTGGATGACCCGGG